>CASGCC010000001.1 GCA_949299585.1 uncultured Bacillota bacterium
CAATTGCCATGCCAAATTTTCTCATGCACCATTCTAGAAGGCTTACATTTGTTGCCTTCTTTTATTGTAAAAGCGGATTATGCCTATGCACAATCCGCTTTCTTAAACTTTCTTGGGGTGATATTAACCCCAAGAAAGTTTACTACTTTTTTTCTGTCGCCCCATCCATTTTTAGAGCGCCAAAATAAAAAATATATAATAATGGTAACAATTGTAAAGCGCCTTCACAAAATGGAATAGTTATCATACTTAACAAAACTCCAACAAATAACCAACCAAACCGTAAGAAATTAGCTTGCTCCTTAAATTCTTCTAAGCATTTCAATATCAATAAAAATATTGCATAAGTTAATAAGATATTATTTCCAGCAATCAAGGAATAAAAATCCATTTCCCCAGTTAAATAATCTACATTATGAAAAACAATATTAATGGCAACATTCCCCATTAGTGTTAACATCGCAAATCCAAAAGTTCTAAGAAAATATCTTTTTCTACTACTTGTATGCATAAAACCTTCTACAATAAAAAATAAAAACAATGGTGCTACAAAACGCGTTATTGCACCGGTCCAAACAAGGCCTATATGTAAATAAGTATGAATATGATCGATAAGCATAAATATCAATCCAACGATTTTTAATTGATAAGATGATAAAGTATTAGCTATTTTCATTTGATTACCTCACACGCTGATTCATTATATATATCAAATCTTAAATTTTTATTAAGAAAAATCTTAAAAAAAACAAAGCTTCTAAAAGCTTTGTTTTTTTGTTATTCAATTGGTTTTAAATAGAAATGTCCAAAGAAATTTTCTGTTTTAAAAGCATTTACGATGACATGTGGATCAACCTCGCGTAATAACTCAACAACTTCAGAAACCTCATAGCTTGATACTACTGTATGCAAGATGCTCATTGGTGCCTTGCTATAGCCACCATGACCATCTAAGCGGGATAAGCCATGACGATAATGCTTGATATATGCCGCAATTACCTCGTCTGGCTTGCTGGTTGTTATCTGCAAGGTCATACGTTCATAACGATGGTAGAAGGAATCAATAGTCTTGGTAGAAATAAATTGAAATAAAATTGAGTATCCAGCATATTCCCAGCCAAACATTGCTCCAAAAATTATGATCAAGCAAGCATTGAAAATAAATACTTGTCCCCAGATTGATTTACCCTTTTTATTGGAAATATACAAAGCAACAAAATCTGTTCCACCAGTTGAAGCATTACCTTTCAAAGCTAATACCGTCATTAAACCATAACTAAAACCACCAAAAATGATATTCAAAAGTGGGTCATCAAATAATGGCCCAAACTTTAATACCCTCAAGAAAAAGCTAGCACAAAAAACCTGGATCAAAGAAAATATGGTAAAACGCTTGCTGATAGTCTTGCTACAAAATAAAGCAACTGGAATATTTAAAGCCAACATTCCTAACGAAGTAGAAAATGAAAAACCAAAGAAAGTACTTGTAATATTTTCTATTAGGATAGCAACTCCAGTAAAACCACTAGATAATAGATTCATCGGTTTCATAAAAACCTGAATGATCGCAGCTTGAAAAAAACCAGCTAGCACTACACAAACAAGCGTGTATAGTGCACGTGCTTTTTTATTGCTTCTTAATTGTTTTAACATACACTTTTAACGATTTGTTCAACTAATTCTTTCTTAACGACATCATAGTTATTTTCATTTGGACTAGCTGCATAACAATAATTTACCGCTTTACCAGTTGTAGTTGGATCATTGACCCATCCTTTGCATGAACTATGAACTTGCGAAATACCTGTTTCATCCATCATCTGTTTCGCATTAGTTGCATTCATTCCGCTTCCTGCTAACAATTCGATCTTATCACCATATTTGCTTTGCAAATCTTTGATCAATTCCATACCATCCATAGCTTTTGCTTGCAAACCACTAGTTAATATCCTATCAACCCCTAATTCGATCAATAGTTCAATTGTTGCATATGGATCTTTTACACAATCAAATGCTCGATGGAAAACTACTTCTTTACCATAGCTTTTGATAATAGCGATGATTTCTTTAGTTTGTTCAACATCAACATTACCTTGATCATTCAAACAACCAAAAGCAATGCCATCAGCCCCATTTTCTAACATGATCTTAGTATCTTCCTTCAAGGTCAAATAATCGGCTTCACTGTAACAAAAACCAGCGCCTCTTGGTCTGACCATACAAATAACTTTTAATGCAGTATTAGCTTTGGCCAAACGCAAAGCTGCTACTGAAGGTGTTAAGCCTCCTAGATATAAAGCGCTGTTCAATTCAATACGTTTAGCTCCTCCACGATATGCCGCCAAGGCATCTTCATAGCTTCCGCAACAAACTTCGATCATTCTTTTCATAACTTACCCCTACCTTATTTCTATTTTAAAACTATAACGTGGCTTAATGCAATCTAAGATCAACTGTTCATCATCATTGATATGGCCGACTAAGTTATAATTTTCTTTAGCTAAAATATCTTGTAGCACGATCATAAGTTCTCCGCGATAATGTTTTAAATTATCATTAACTATGATCACATCACCTTTTTTAAAATATGCTTTACTTGTTTTGCGTGGTACGATCGCATGTTCCTTAAAGATCATCCGAGGCATGCTAGAACGTACGACCAATTCATTGCAATCATCACGTGATGCATGATAATCACAAGTAATGATTTCTTTTTCAATATCTGTTGCATGAGGGTCAACATCGATCTTCAAAGTGATCTTATTTAGATTTACCTTAGCCATTGCCGCTAATTCTTCTTCACTTGCAAATGCATTACCAATAAAGAAATCATTATCATATCCTAATGCAACCAAATGACGTAATTGTAGATCAATTGGTAGATCACGATGGCATTCTAAAGTTGGTAGCCCTTCATATACAGGCCAAGGTCCATGAGTATCCTTTTGTTGAGAACTTACAAACGCTGCATTGTTTAGACCCAATGGCTGATATAATTCATTCAATTCCTTGAAACGTTCTAAGCCCATACCAGTATATCTTTGTGGATAAAAATTAGAGCATATACACATATTGCTACGATTTGCACCTGTTTTGATCATTAGATCCAAGCTCATCGTACAACTAGCATTATATTCGATCATGATATTATATGGATTTTTAGTAATCTCGATGTCCTCAAATTCTCCAAAATGACCATCTAAACGAATGATATCAACGCCCATCTTTGCAAATACGCTTAGATCAAAAGGTGTTGCATCTAATTTTTTAAATACTTGTGGATTGGTATCTACTGATACGATCAATCCATTTTCATGTGCTACTTCACAGAATTTACTGAAGTTCGCAATAATATCTTCTTTACTTTCAGTAACTGATAATAAACAAGTAAATACTCGTTTAAAGCCATATTTACCAGCTAATGCCATGTAATCGTAACAAGCTTGATTACCTGCATGCTCTGGATATACTGATATTCCTAATCTTTTCATAATCCTCCTTATTTTAAGCCTTGCATCAATTCATATAAGGCATAGGCATATATTCGTGTATTAGCTTCGATATCGCATATACGCATCCATTCGTTAGGCAAGTGTCCAATTCCTTTTTGTCCTTTGAAACTAGGACCAAATGGTACGATATTCTTAACTACTTTAGCATATGTACCACCTGTAGTTGTAACTGCGCTACCATCATCATCCATCATCGTTTCATATGCACGTTCTAAACATTTGATCAAATATGTATCCTTTGGAAAATAAACTGGATCGATGTTTGAATCTAATGAAAGCTTCATATTTTCACTCAAATTAGCTTTTAAAGCTTTTTCCATTTCTTCCAATTTATAAGAAGCAGGATAACTAGATACCAAGGTAAGGCCACAACTTTCAGCATCATGGAACATCTCCACTTTTCTTACTTGATTCTTACCAAATTCCGCATCACTATAGTCAACACCTAAGCTAACTGCAAGATCGCTTTGATTTAGGATATAACTATTCATGAATTTATATAGTTCATCAACATGTTCATTACTAGTAGTGATTCGATAACAAGCTCTACCTCTTTCAGCATAAACAACTGGATATTTGCAATCAGGAGTAAAACCTAATTTAGGATATGCATGGTCTTTAAAATACCATTTCATATCTTCCATACCAGTTTCTTCATTGGTACCAAAGATGATCTTTACCTTTATTGGAAAATCATAATTTAGATCTACTAATGTTTTTAGGGCATATAAACATGACATGATAGGTCCTTTATTATCTAGAACGCCTCTGGCATATAAGGTCCCATCGATTTCTGTGCATGTAAATGGATCAGTTTTCCAGGTCCCATTGATATCAACGACATCTAGATGACCAACGCAAGCAATATATTCTGCACTATCTGGGCCATATGAAGCAATGCCTACTTGATTGCCAACATTTTCAACTTCAAAACCTAAATTAGCAGCCAATTCCAAAGCTTTGTTCAAGCAATCTGTCACTCTTTGACCAAATGGTGAATCCTCTGTAGCAACATCTTGACGAGAATCCATATTACAAACGGTTTTGATATCATAGATCAAAGATGGCATCAATTCATGAACCTTCGCAATAATTTGTTCTTTCATGATCATTCTTCCACCGGTGCCATTCTAGTTTTCATGTAATTATCTAACCATTCTTGGCTAGCTTCTTCAAATACGCAATGACCATCTTCTTTACGCGTTACCAAATAGACGATTGGCGCAAGATCGGCTGTAGCAACGGAGAATGAGAAGCCTTCAATATTTGTTGCACAACCAAATTCACCTTTATTATTCATCGCAACAACGCTTAGATCACCAGCTTTGCCACGTTTTGCGACCAATTTAGCATCTAATTCGTTAACTGCTTTTTCACAAGCTGCTTGAGGGCTCAATCCTTCTTTCATCAATCTAACGATTTCATAAGAGATACAACCTTTCATCAAATCTTCTCCAAGTCCGGTAGCTGTAGCTCCCCCTACTTCGCTATCTGCATAGAAACCAGAACCAACTAGCGGAGAATCACCCACACGTCCACTACGTTTCATAAACAAACCACTAGTACTAGTTGCCGCTGTAACTGTTCCATGATCATCAACACAAACCATACCAACAGTATCATGACCATCATATGGACGTAATTCATCTTGCGCAGCTAGTTCTTTTTTCTTTTTACGATAGAAAGCTTTTGCACGATCGGTCAACATTTCTTTTTCTTCGAACTTAAATTCACGTGCATATTTAGCAGCACCTTCGCCAACTAATAAGTTATTAACTTTTTCTTCGCTTAATTTTTTAGCAATGCTTACCGGATTCGCAAAATCTTGGATCGCTGCAATAGCTCCAACGCTCATCGTATCGCCATCCATGTATCCCGCATCTAACTCAACTACTTGTTCTTCATTTGGTAAACCACCATATCCTACTGATTTATAATATGGGAAATCTTCCACAGCGCGAATAGCTGTTTCAATTGCTTCACCTGCAGTTTTACCTTCTTTTAACATTTTATCGCTTAATTCGATACCTTCTTTGGCCATACGCCATGTCGCAATTATTCCATGCATGTTCATATTCTCCTTTATTGTAAATTTTCGTATTTTTCTTTATTTAGATTCTTAACCAAAGCACATAACAATTCAATACAGTTTTCCACATCATCTTCATGGATGATACTATGATTGGTATGCATATAACGAATAGGTATAGATAAGGTCATATTGATGATACCTTCATATGTTTTATGGATGTTACCACTATCTGTTCCACCTTTATTGAATACCGCATATTGATAATTGATATCATTTTTTTTAGCTATTTTCTCAACATAATTGACTAGCTTGCGAGGTGCGATCGAATTTGAATCGATCATTGATAACACGACACCACCACCAAGCTTACAAATATTTTTATTCATTGGTGTATCACCAGCCAATGTCGTATCAATTGCAAAAGCAATATCAGGATGAACGACATGCGTAGCTGTTCTTGCCCCTCTTAAACCTGGTTCTTCTTGAATCGTATTAGCTAGATATAGACCTTCATGTTTGATTCCTTGCAAACGACGGGCAACTTCTACCATGATATAGTTACCGATACGATCATCAAAAGCTTTACAGCTAATATATTTTGGATCATTCATTTTTTCAAAACGTGCCCAAGGTACCACCATATCACCTATATCGATGCCTAGATCTAATACCGCTTGTTTATTGCTAACTCCAAGATCTAGATATACATCGGCAATATTAACGGTTTTATTACGTGCTTCAGCTGGAAGCCCATGGGTTGCCATGCTACCCATCAAAGCATTATATTTCTTATGATCTTTTGTAACGATCGTAAACCATTGTCCTAAGACCATATGGCTCCACCAGCTACCTATTGGTTGAACATAAATAAAACCATCATCAGTTATTTCTTTGACCATGAAACCTACTTCATCCATATGAGCAGCAATCATGATCTTAAGGTCTTTATCCTCAACATCCTTATAGCCAATCAAGCTTCCCAAACCATCAAACGATGTAGGAATGTCTAGCTTTTGATAAGCTTTTTTTATGATTTGTGCCACTTCTTCTTCACACGAAGAAATACCGCTAGCACAAGCAATCTCTTCCATCAATTTCCAATCAGTCATTTTCATCACCAAAGCCACAATTATCGATGATTTCATTATTCAAATGATGTAAATATGCATATAAACCATCTACCACAGCATTGACATCATCTTTCGCAACCATTTCATTTGCGCTGCCCATGTTAATTACAGGCATACCTACGCTAACACAAGGGGTACCACCCAAGGTCTTATGGATAAACGAACCATCATTACCAGTAAAGCCAAAATATGCTTTTGGTTTTAATTGTGAACAAATATCAGCCAATAGACGTTTTGAAGGTAACATTTGCTTATCATAATAACCAACGATGACCCCATCACCTAAAGTTACATCATTATTAGCACCATCAAAGCCTGTTAAAGCAATTGCCATATTTGGCTTGATCACATAAGTAGCTGTTTGTGTACCACGATAGCCAATGGTCGATTGAGCGATACATCCCAAAGCAATGTTGTATTCAAATTCCTCATCTTTGATTTTTTCTAACAAAGCCATCGTTACTTCATTTAAGCTACGAATAGCCAAAGCTTTGCCCATCATGATTTCGCCATCAACAAAGTTTGCAGCATAACCAACTAGATCCCCTGGTCTTACCATTTCCAAAACTTTTTCTTTTGGCAATGCACATTTGATACAAAGATCATCTGCAGTTTTTATTTCACATTTATCTTCTAAAACTTTTTTCTTCGTGCTTACGACCCCGTAAATACATTTGTTATCTCGAGTCAAAACACAAACCCTTTGATTCAAGAAAGAATTCAAAGCAAATCCTTCTAATTGAATGAATGATAAGCTACCATCTTTCCTAACTTCACTAACCATACAACCAAATTCATCCAATGGTGTTGCAATCATCAATGTTTTTGCGTTTTCAGCCTTACTAGCTTTATATGCAAAAATAGAACCTAAACGATCTTTCTTGATTGAAACATCTTGTGCTTCATAATTTTCTTTTATTGTTTTAGCAACCGCTTCTTCTGCACTGCTTACCCCTAAAGTTGCGATCAATTTTTCTAATCTATCTGTATTCATATTTCTCCTTTTAATTTAACGTTTGACAGATTTTGCCATGCTCATATACGTATGTCTTGCACCACGAATAGCTAAGCCATAATGATAGATATTGTCAAAACGTTCAACATTTGCATCTCCAATATGATGAATATCCGTTCCGCTCATCTTGCACATCAACGCTATTTGATTTATTGTTTCCTTGCTAGCTCCTTCTTGTGAAGTGCCAATGGCTGTCATTGTCAAAGCCCCTAAAGCATGAGCATATTTGACCATTTTTTGGATATAGTCTAATCCAATACCAGGAACTGTCCCAGGTGATGGCATGCAGATGATATCTGCGCCAGCATCTACAAGTTCTTTGATAAGACCTTCGTTGATGATATTTTCTCCAGCATCATCTACGCTACCTGCTGCATGCATCTTACCTGCCATCAATATTATCTTGTCTTGGCAAAGTGGCTTGATCTTCTTTAAGGTTTCTACAATTTTCGCATTGGTTACGCCTGTTCCTGGATTTCCCGTTAATAAAATTATATCTGCGCCTAATTCAATAGCTCTTTCAACGGTCTCAACAGTAGCCAAACGTCCTTTAGCAATTTCATCAATTTCCCCCATTGCTACAACTTTGGGATCGACCGGTTCTAAATTCACCCCAACTATCCTACCTGTAAGTTCTTTAACACGTTTAATAGCTAAAGACTTATCTGTAACATCGAGACCTGGAATCATTGGATCAAATACATCTAGCCAATTATATAGGATGATATCCGCGCCAAATGCACTCTTAAGTTCAGCATCTGTTATTCCATGTATTACTGATGCTGGCGAAATTACTGTTGATTCAGTAGCAATTATCCTTCCTTCACTTGCTCTAATGCTTTCTAGCATCTCTTTAGGTGTCATTTTCGCTATTTGAGAAGCATAACAATTCAATAATCTTTTCATGATAACCTCTTTTTTTCCTAAAAAAGGCCTTATTGAATAATAAGGCCCTTTTTGTTAATAACAAACTTCAGCTTTAACCTTTTCTAAATCTGCAGTGTTATTTACGGTATTATAGATCAATCTGCATAATGCAGCATAACTATCATTCAATCCTGTTCCACCTTTTTTAGGCATGATAACAATTGGTGTCTTATCTTTATATTCTTCGATAACCCCTGCATTTTCTTTAGACATCATTGCACAAGATTTTACAGTAGTTTTTGATAATATGTTAGCCGAAATCATTGCAGCCATCTTGGCATAATCAGGGAAATTGAAGCAAGGGCCACATACCACGAAGTCAGGATTCAATTTTTTGCACATTGCCGTCATCTTGGTAATTACTTCATCTTGATTATTTAAGAAATATTCATTTCCACAATATAAGGTTGCAACTACTTCAGCTCCGATTTCTTTAAAATGAGATTCGATCATCAAAGCTGAACCGATTCCGCCTTTAGCAGCATTTAATCCCACATTAGGATTTGATTTCCCACCAGCGCCTGCTAAACCCTGGTCAAACACTAACACAATTTTCATAATCATTAATCCAAACTTAGATCGTCAAATGACAAATCATCTAATTCATCCACAGTGTCACTTTGTTTGCTTTCATCTTCTAGATAACGTTTATCTAATAATTTGAAGAATGGATAGTAAATAGCGATATCAACAATTAGCATTACGATTTGTACGATAGATCCCATTACAGAACCAGTAACTAAGTATCCAGAGAATACGATTGGAGTGGTCCATGGTAATTGAACACCTGATGTAATAGGCATGATACCAGTAATTGTTGCAACATAACCAATAATTGTATTAATACATGGTGTTAAGATAAATGGAATTGCCATCAATGGGTTTAATACGATTGGTAAACCGAAGATGATTGGTTCGTTGATACCAAAGATAGCAGCTGGTAATGATAATCTTCCTAAGTTCTTCAAACGGTTTGATTTACCTAAGAATGCCATCATGATAACTAGACCTAATGTAGATCCTCCACCACCGAAGTTACAGAAGAAATCAGAGAAACCAGCTGTGAAGATGTTAGTCATTTCTAAACCAGCAGCTGCAGCTTCGTAGTTTTCTAATGTCAATGCTTTATGGATAGGACCAAAGATCGTATTTGTAACAGCTGGTCCATTGATACCGAAGAACCAGAATAATGTTGACAAGAATTGATAGATAACTTCAAATCCAGACAATCTTCCTAAACCAACAAGTGGAGCTTGTAAGATTTCATAAATGAAATAATGAGCATACTTATATGGAGTCATTGCAAAAATAATGCCAACAACAAAGAAGAATGTCATTGAAATAGCAGCAGGGATCAAAGATGCAAATGAATCCATAACTGCAGGCGGAACTCCATCAGGAAGCTTGATAACTAAGTTTTTCTTAGTTGCCCAGCAGAACAATTTTACAGAAATAATTGCAACGATCATTGCAAGGAACATACCAGCTGTTCCTAAGAATGTGAAACCTAAACCACTGAATTTTGCAGCTTCAGCAGCACCTTCAACCACAACTTCCATTCTTTGAGGAGTAATGATCAAGAAAGATACTAATGCAACAACTCCACCAGCGATCTTATTTTCAACACCTTGTTCACGAGTATAGCAGTAACCAATACCTAAGCAGCTTAATAATGCAGTACAGTCAAATGCAATTGCACTAACTCGGCCTAAATATGCATCCCAACCTGCACCAAAGATAGATGTCATTAGATCCAAGAAACCTTGAACTGGGAAGTTAGAAATCAATAAGAAGATTGAACCAACGATAGTAATAGGAACTGTAACCAAGAAACCATCACGGATCGCTGATAAGATTTTGTTTTTTGATAGCGCGTTAGCAACCGGCATCAAAAACTTTTCAAGTTTTGCCATCATAAGCGTTAATTATTCCTTTCCTTATAAAGTTTTAATGCTTTTTTCAACACACGTTCACCATCAACATTACCATAGTCAACGCTGTCAATAACTGATACGACATGTTCTTTGCCATATCTTTCATTTACTTTATCGTATAAGTGTTTAACCTGTGGGCCCAGCAAGATTACTTCAGGATTAAACTCATTTACGATATCAGCCATCTGAGAATCTGGATAAGCCTTGATCTCAACTGGCAGTTTGTTTGCGTCTGCAACCTTTTGCATCCGGCTTGCCAATAAGCTGGTAGACATTCCGGCGTTGCAGAATAGATAAAATCGTTTCATCTATATCCCTCCTTTTGTACTTAAATGATAGCGATTTTAAACTTGTTAAAGAAATCACTTTTTTCCTATTTGTTAGGAAATCTTTGCATGATCGATTACTTTAGTATGCACAATACGATCGTGGATCATCCTAAATCCATGTCGATGATCAACAAATAACATGATCAAGCTTGCACAGCTCAAAATGATCATTGCATAATTTAGCAACAGCAAACATATCTTAAAATCCGGAATTAACAACAATAAAGAACTACGGATATTACTTGAAGGAATAAACAGCATGCCTTCCATGATCAAGCATCCCAAAAAATAGCGAATCATTAAAATTTTAAAGTTGATATCTTTATCATTATCCCTAACGATTCTTAGATACATTGCCCTTTTCATCAAGGTTTGACCTTTCCAGATCTTGTCAGGAACCAAGACATAATAAAGATAAGCAACGACCAATGATGATATGATGATAGCGATATAAATGCCATTCGCAAATCCCATGAACTTACTAATCCCATTAGCCAACAGATTGATCAAAATGGCAGAAATATACCAATCTGCGCCAAAAGCAAAGAATCTTCTAACTAAATAAGCAAAAATTTTCATGATTTATTATTTATTTTTATAAAGGTCGATGATTTCATTAGCTAAGATCTTGATCGTTTCAGCAGCCATCAACTGATCTTCAGCATGCATCAACAACAAACATACTTCGGTCTTTTCCCCTGCTGCTTCTTTTTGGATCAAACCTGCATGAGCATGATGACCATTGATAAACACGCTTTCTCCATGTTTTATCAATTCCTCAGCTTTAGCAAATTCCCCTTTTTTTGCTGCCTCGATTGCGGCGATATAATCACTTTTTGCTTCGCCAACAGCTGAAATAATTTTAAAACACAATAATTCCATATCTTCCATATCATTTACCTCCTATTCCGTGGTTTTTTCTACCACAATGCTATGGGCTAAAATATCATGAATAGCTTTTTGTTTTCTGATTACCAACAAACAAGAAATCACAAAAACTGCCAACATCATGTAAGTAATGATTGTTCCTGCCTCTTTGATCGTAATCATTCCCACCATTTGCGCAATATAATTCCCTGCCAAGATAAACGAGCTCTCAGCTATCATTACTCCTAAAATTTGCCGAATTGCCAATGCTCGAGCATTTAACTTGCCGCCATTTTCATCAACGATCCGAATGCCTAAGAATTTTTTACCTAATGTTTGACCATCTTTAATCAACGGGAAAACATAATAATACAATATTCCAAATAAGACCCCTAACATCCCAGCAATAAATCCATACGGATGTTCAAATAGCGTAATATCTGTATTAATTTCCATCTTTTGCGTTATTAGGGTCCACATATATGCAACAGGTATAGCTGTAAATACCCATCCCAGATACCAATCGATCAAATATGCAAATATGCGCTTATTTAATGGAGCATTTTTCAAAAGTTGTCTTTTTTCCTTTTTCATTTTAAGCATCCTTACCTTTTATCAATTGAATGAATTGCTTGGCTGATTTTGCTTCAGTAATATTAGCCATGAGCATGGCATTATCACTAATATCGCCAAACCAATCAAAAAATACTTTTAGCAAATTTTTTTCATCATCTTTTATGGCTAACAATAGAACAAATTTAACCATATAATCTCCCCATTTGATTGGTTTTTTTAAGATGGCAATCCCTATGGTTGACTTTAATGTCGCATAATCCAGCGGATGCGGGATAGCAAATCCATAATTAAATGATGTGTGTGCTATTTTTTCTCGTTCAAATGTCGATTGTTTAAAATTGCTCTTGACTCTTTTATTGGCATAAAGCTTATCGCACATGATATTAATTACTTCCTGATAGTCTTCACATTCCAAGTTATAGAAATAGCATTCATCGCTTACAAGCTCTTTGACACAAGAATAGAAAAGATCACGGCTCCGTCGGCTATCTAATTCGTTTATCGCTTTTGAAATCTTATATTCATCATTAGAATTTACAAACATGCTGATATTAACGACCGGAATGGTTAAATTTGAAGTAAGATGCACGGTAGTTAAGATCAAATCAAGATTCATCCGTTCAAGCATATTATCTTCATAATAATCGGTTACTTCATCAATGACCAAGCGATCGCCAAACTTATCACTGATTTTCTTATAACAAATACTAGAAAGCATGCGCCCATTAGGCTGAATCAAGATAGCATGATAGTATCGTTTGGTATTTAAACGGTCATATGCAGCTCCGATATGAATCGCAAGATATCCTAGCTCATCTTCTTGAATCTTGATATCTACCATATCTTCAATTATTCTGCCGATAAATATGCTCATTTCAAATACCAAAGGATAATTCTTTTTTATTTCATTAAGATATACATTAGAAACAGCAATACCATTAGCAAGGCGTTCTAATAAATTTTGAATATGAATATTTAAACCATTTTGAAAAAAAGAATCATTTGAAAAATCAATGTCATATTGTTTCTTGATGCCTTCAATGATCATTGCCGTAATTTCTTCGGCAAGCTTGCTATATACCTCGCTAGAAATAAACTCTTTAGCTCTTCTTCCTAACAACAAACTAGCAAACAGCTCTACTTCATTATCATTGATTTCGATTCGTAAGAAACTAGATATTTTTTTAAAAAAATCAGCTGCTATGAGATATTCGATCGTTTCTTTGATTTCATGCTTTCTTTTGATATCAATATAATTTGCATTGATCATTCTTTCGATAGCTACTCCTACATGAATGATCAGCATTGGATAAGATTCTTTACGAATGCTGTAATCATATTCCTGCATGATATTTTCCAATTCATCTTTGACCCTTATCAAATTAAGATTTGGAAACAATTCTGCAATTTTATTAATATTTACAAAATCTCCTTGCGTTTCACTAGCAAGCATTTGTCGATACAATGAACGTTTGCTTACTTCAGTTCCCACCAATGAAATATAATTCCCATCTTTTATTAGCTCTAGATCTTTATAATTATCTAAAGTTTTAACAATTGTTTTCAGATCGTGCTTAAGGGTAAATTCACTGACAAATATTTCATCTTGTAGATCAATCAAGTTCAGACGATTTTTCTTGAACAATAGCTCTACGATAATATATTTACAGCGTTCTTGTGCGGTTTGCGGAATATCATTTTTGGCAATAAGATTGCTTTTTATCAGTAGATCCTTTTTTACACAATAACCATTACGCACATTCGACAAGATCAAACCTGGATATTCATTATTTATCGCTTCAATGTCATTACGAATCGTCCTGTCAGATACGTTAAGCATTAAGGCTAATTCCTTTCCTGTTATCCATTGACCTTTTTCATTTAATTTCTCGATGATTTTGTATTGTCTCTTATTCATACTTCTATCTTACTTTCTTTAGCTTGTATATAGCTTCACACTTTTTCCTAGCTATTAGGAAAAAAACTGCAATTTAGCAAAAGCATTATACCAAAGAGTTTTTTACGTTCAAATACCACAAAATATTCTCAAAAAAAAAGCCCGTAGGCTTTAATCAATAGGTTTCAGATAGAAATGACCATAGAAATTTTCCGTTTTAAAAGTATTGATGATCGCATGAGGATCAACTTCCAAGATAAGCTGAGCAACATCTGCGACTTCATAGCTAGAAACTACGGTATGCAGCAAGCTCATCGGAGCCTTGCTATAACCGCCAGTTCCATCTAAACGCGATAATCCATGGTGATAATGCGTAATATATGCTTCGATGACTTCATCAGCTCTTGCTGTGGTAATCTGCATCGTCATCCGTTCATAGCGATGATAAAAGGAATCGATCGTCTTGGTTGAGATCAACTGAAATAAGATCGAATAACCTGCGTATTCCCAGCCAAACATTGCACCAAAGATGATGATCAAGATCGTATTAAATACGAAAACTTGTCCCCATATCGACTTTCCCTTTTTATTTGAGATATATAAAGCGATAAAATCTGTACCACCTGTCGAGGCATTGCCTTTTAAGGCCAAAACGATCATCAAACCATAAGCAAACCCGCCAAAGATGATATTTAAAAATTCCCCATCAAATAACGGCCCTAGATCTAATACCCGCAAAAATAAGCTAGCACAAAATACCTGCAACAAGGAAAAAGCTGTAAAACGCTTGCTGATGGTCTTGCTGCAAAACCAAGCTACTGGGATATTCAACGCTAACATCCCCAAAGATGTAGAAAAAGAAAAGCCAAAAAAGGTGCTGGTAATCTTCGATATCAAGATCGCTACTCCAGTAAACCCACTAGATAACAAATTGATCGGATCCATAAAGATCTGGATTATGGCAGCTTGTAAAAAGCCAGACAAAACCACACAACAAAAAGTAAATAACCAGCGAGCTCTTTTATCATTACGTAATTTTTGGATCATCGATAGCCCTCCATAAATATCACTCAACAATTATAGTATCCTAGCTTTGAAAATATCTTCCCTTTTAGCAGATGAATGACCACTTCAAAAGAAAAAGTGCACCAAGTGCACTTAATCAGCAAACATCTGTTTGATCATCCAGATGTTTTTACCAAATTGCTGGATATAATTATCCATCAATGATGATATACCATAATTTTCTTCAGCATCAGCTTGTTTTTTGATAGCTTTTGCGGATGCTAACAAATATTCAAAATCTGCTAATACTGCTTCAAAGATCGCTTTATATCCTATATATTCTGCTTCAGCTTCTTTGATCTTAGCATGTGCTAAGAATTCTTTGATATTAGCTAAAGGCTTGCCTTCATTGATCAAGATATTTTCAGCAACCTCATCGATAGCGCCATTGATACCATCATATAATTCTTCTAGTTTGGCATGGATCGTAAAGAAATTCTTTCCTTTGACATACCAGTGGAAATTTTGTAACTTATGATATTCTACCACAAGATCTGCAAGATAATTATTCATCAATTCATTCATTTCATAACCTCCTGTTAGTCTTAGCTAACTTATGGCTATATTTTATCATATCTTGTGGTTACTGCAATCATTATGCTCTTTTTATTGCTTGGTATATGCTAGTTTTCCCTGTACGAAGGTTCTTTGGACATCTGCCTTATGATCCATCAGGATGATATCCGCATCCTTGCCCGGCGCTAAGGTGCCTTTGAACTTATCAACCATGGCAACGATGCTTGGATTTACGCAAGCCATCTGCACGATTTCTTTGATGCTGCAATTACTGATAGCCATCATGCTTTTTACCATATCATTCATCCCATAGGCTGAGCCCGCTATCCTGCCGGTTGCTTTTACGCGCACATGTTTTCCTTCTTTTTTACATCTTAAGCCACTAAAAATATATTCTCCATCTGGCATATCCTTACCTAGCATGGCATCAGTGATCATAACGATGCGCTTAGCACCAAATTGTTTATAGGTTGCTAGAACGACCGCTTCATCGACATGAAACCCATCACATATCAGCTCTGCAAAGGTTTCTGTTTCGATCATTGCCCCGGTAACACAGCCGGGATCTCGATGCAGATGCTGGCTCATCGCATTATATAAATGCGTAAAGCCTGTAGCTCCGGCTTTGACGGCATTTGAGACATCTTTGGCCCTAGCATTGCTATGGCCAAGCATGATAATGACATCATGCGCCACAGCATAAGCTATGAACTTTGCCATGTCCCTTAATTCCGGAGCAACCGTCATGATCTTCAAACGCCCTTTGGCATGTTCTAACATTTCGCTAAATTCTGCGATCGAAGGATCTTTGATATAACGCTCATCCATCAAAGCCTTATATTCTTTGCTGATAAAAGGACCTTCCGCATGCACGCCTAATAAATTTGCTCCATTTTCGATTGGTTCTATCTTGGCATAACGATCAAGGATCGCCAACATCCTAGGATGATCTACCACCGTTAAGCTTGCCATGAATGATGTACAGCCATCTTTTACGATATTTTTAGCCACCGTAGCAACAGCTTCTTTAGTACCTTCGATCAAGTCTTTGCCCTTTGCGCCATGCATATGGATATCAATAAAACCAGGCAGGACATAAAGACCATGGGCATCGATAAATTCCCCATCACCATCAGCATATTGCTTATAACCATCTTCCTTGCCGATTGCGGCGATCTTATCATCAATTATGACGATATATCCCTGATCATATTGGGTCTGACCATCTAGAACGATATTGCCATTATATATTATCTTTTTCATGGCATCATCCCATTTTTGCCTTGCTAAAATCTTCTAGGATCTTTAGGGCACTGCTAGTGCCGATACGTGTTGCCCCCGCTTCCAACATCTGCCTACAAGTTTCCCAATCCCGGATCCCTCCGGCCGCTTTGACCATTACCTCATCTTGAACAACTTCTTTCATCAATCTAACATCTTCGACCTTAGCACCGCCACTTCCAAAACCTGTGCTGGTCTTGATGAAATCCGGCTTAACTTTCTTAGCAATTTCAGCTAATTTTCGTATTTCCTCGCATGTTAAATAACAGTTTTCAAATATCACCTTGCAGATGACCTTATGATCATGACATAGCTTGGTTATTTCTTTCATCTCTGTTTCGATATAAGCCCAATTATGCATCTTAGCTTTAGCAATATTGATGACATAATCGATCTCATCAGCGCCATCAGCAATCGCTTTAGCTGTTTCAGCAAGCTTGATCTCCAAAGTAGTTTGTCCTAAAGGAAATGAAATTGCCGCACCTACATGAACGTTTGCGCCTTTTAACAATTCTTTGCATAATGCAACATCTGCAGAATTGATCGCAACCATAGCTGCGCCTATTTCCTTAGCTTCTTGACATAATTTCTTAAAATCATCATCCGTCGCATATGGCTTTAACAAAGTATGATCAAAATAGCTAGCTAGTTGTGCTTGAGTTAGATCTTGTATCTTCATCATCATTCCTCCTTTGTTCATATCTTAATTATATTTTACAAACAAATATCAAAGCCCAGCAAGCAAATAAAGACAATTAATTTCATTTATTTTGTTGCTTTTGAAGGATGATTTTCGACCAGGTAAGCATTATATCCATAGGAACATATATGGATAAACCAAAGCAAGCAAATAATAAGCAAAGGTAACAACGAAAATCCTTCTAAACCAGATAACAACAAAAATATCGAAGCCATGATGGGATAAATCGAAAACATTAGCTGCGATGATCTAAAAGCAGCTTTTTCACTAATGGCTTTCAACGCCTCATCCATCTGATCGTTCCATTTTTGGGCAAATTTCATATCATAAATGGAAGCATTGATTTCCGGATGCAGATCTTTGGCAAGTTTTGCAACCTTAATTTCCATAAATATATTTATCAACAATAGACATGCTACAACCGTTAAACAAATCAAGCTGATAAGCTTATTTATAGATCCCGTATATGTTGCGCTACAATAAAACAATAATGGCAACGCAACTAACGTTAAATTAGAAGCTATGCAAGCAGCCCTATTGGCAATATCATAATTATCATCGTTTATTCCATGTTTGATCAAGCGTTTGCTCTTTTGATAATAGCCCAATGATATGATCGTTATGATCAAAGCTATGACGCCACCAACACGCCCTATTGCCAATAAAATATATTCGATACTTATCTCATTCAAGCTTACAGCTAATGCATCCAACACGAAATAAGCTATGGCACCCCCAATAGCACACAAACATAAAACCAAATAGAAAAAAGCCTTTTTACTCATCCTCAAATTCTCCTTTCAGATAAAATACCGTTTCACAAGACACATTAAATACATGAGCTAATTTTAAAGCTAATAATATCGAGGGATTATAATCTCCTCTTTCGATCTGACTAATAGTTTGCCTAGATACTCCGACCATGCTTCCTAGCTCTTGTTGATTAATATTTAATCGTGCTCTTAATTCTTTGACTCGATTATATAGTGGCATATTGCTCCTTTCTTTAAAATGACAAATATCATTAACTTTTTGACAACTATTCTTGTCATCATCATTATATTATTGACAACTTTAGTTGTCAATAACGATATTTATCTTCTTAAGATAAACGTTATAAAAAAGGTGCACGCGTGCACCTTTTAATCAACAATCATCATATCTTTTATTTTAGCATATAGATAGCATGCTGCCGCAATGACCAGACCAACGATGCTCCAGCCAATGCCTAACTGATAAAATGGCAGCTTGGCGCAAATATCACTGATCAATGGCAAGCTGATATTTAAACCATCCAGGGCATAAATCACGCTAACGATACCTACTCCTAAGATCGTTAACGGGTAGATATATGGTATGTCTTTGATATGCTCATCACATAATCCCAAGATGATCAAGACGATAGCGATCGGATAAATGGCATTTAAGACCGGAACCGAAATGCTTAAGATCGTATTTAATCCCTGATTGCAGATTACAAAGGCAAAAAGCGTGATCATGACCACAAATTGACGATAGCTAAAGCGTTTGAACAAGCCCGCAAAATACTGCGAGATCGATGTAATCAAGCCTACGCAGGTCGTTAAACAAGCTAGGGAAAAGATCATCGCCAAGACGATAGCGCCAAATGACCCAAAAACATCTTCAACGATACAGCGCAAGGTCCATGCTCCATTTTCCCTTAGCGCATATAAGCCTGAAACTTCCATGCCCATATAAGCTAACATCAGATAGATCAGTGCAAGGATGATGCCTGCAAAGATCCCACATACCAAGGTATAATGCATGATATCTTTCTTGCTTGAAATATTGAAAGAAGAGATGGTCGCAGCAATAACAAAACCAAAATTAAGGGCTGCGATCGTATCCATCGTATTATAACCTTCTAAGAAACCTACCACTGCTGGTGCATCCGCATAGCTTGCCTGTGGCAATGCTATGGCGCTATGACCTTTAAACAAAAAACTTACAAACAAGAAAATGATCAAGATCAACAAGCTAGGCGTCAAGACCTTACCGATCCTTTCTACTAATTTATTCGGAGTCAACGCCAACCAGATCGCAATTGCAAAAAAGATGCCCGAATAGATCAGCATATACAAGGTCAAAGGACTACTTGCTGGTAAATATGGGGCAACAGCCATCTCAAAAGGTACCGAAGCCGCTCTAGGGATCCCTAATCCCGGGCCGATCGAAAGATAGATCAGCAAAGTAAAGATCAAGGCAAATTGCGGATTAACCTTGGCAGCTAACTGCTGCAAACCATCAAATTTAGCCACGACCACAACACCTAGTACCGGCAATGCTACTGCGGTAATTAAAAAGAATAAAATGGCTACCGGCATGTTAGTGCCTGCATTTTGGCCTAAGAAAGGCGGAAAGATCAAATTACCAGCTCCAAAAAATAGAGAAAATAACATAAAGCTGATCAAGATCATTTGTTTTTTTGTTAGTCGCATATTCATACCTCCTTGCATGATCATCCACATCAATGCTTAGCATTTTTCCCCATAATATCCATTGATATTATGTTAAATTTAGCATATAATTAAAAACACAATTTTTCATTTTCCTACCATTTAGAAACCTTAAACCCCATGAACTTCTTATGATAAAATGTTAGAAATAGGCAGGTGATAACGATGAATGAACCTCTTTTACTGGTAGGATGCGTCATTTTTATATCTATATTACTTAATAACTTATTAGCAAAAGTGCCTGTCCCTTCATTATTGATCTTTATTGGTCTAGGCATGCTTTTTGGTGAAAACGGCATCTTAAGGATACCTTTCAATGACTATGAAGCCGTCAATGTAGTATGCTCCGTTTGTTTGATCTTCATCATGTTTTATGGCGGATTTGGCACTAATATCAAAGTAGCTAGACCTGTCTTGCTGCCGTCCGCCTTGCTTTCAACCTTTGGGGTAGTGGCAACCGCTGGCGCAACAGCCTTATTTGCTCATCTTGGGCTTTCGTTGCCTTGGTTAGAAAGTTTTCTTATTGGCGCCGTCATTTCTTCCACGGATGCTGCTTCGGTATTTAATATCCTGCGTTCACAAAAACTAGCTTTAAAATATCATACTGACTCCTTGTTAGAAGTTGAATCTGGTTCTAATGACCCCATGAGCTATATGCTTACCGCCGTCGCTGTAGCCTTGCTTAGCGCCCAAACGCTCAATGTGCCGTTGTTGCTTATTCGCCAGATTGGCATCGGCGTCATTTGCGGCATAGCGATGGGCTATCTGGCAGTAAAGCTTCTTCATCAACAGTTGCTTCCTAGCCAACAAGATCATACGATCTTTCTGCTAGCCATCATGGTCCTAGCTTACGCTATCCCCGCTTATTGCGAAGGCAATGGTTATCTGAGCGTATATCTATGTGGGATCTGGATCGGCAACGCTAAACTAGCGCAAAAGAAATACTTAAGTCACTTCTTTGATGTATTGACCCATGTGGCTCAGGTCCAGATCTTCTTTTTGCTAGGCTTGCTAGTAACCCCGATAGAATTACCCGAAGTGATCTTGCCCGCCATTATCTTGATGCTTTTGCTTACCTTAGTGGTACGTCCCGCTGTTTGTACCATAATATTGCTGCCATTTAAGCCAAAGCTCCAGCAACTAGCGATGATCTCCTGGGCCGGGTTGCGTGGGGCATCTTCCATCGTATTTGCGATCAGTGCCGTACTTAGCAACGTCAGCATTACCTATAATCTGTACAATCTGATCTTTTGTATGGTCATCATGTCCATTTCGATCCAAGGCACCTTGCTGCCTTGGGTCGCTAAGCAGCTAGCCATGATCGATGCTACCGCAGATATCAATCATACCTTTAACGACTACCAAGAAGACAGCGATATCAGCTTCATCAAGATCCATCTAGATCCCACCCACAGTTGGTGTCAAAAAACCTTAGAACAATTGCGCTTGCCATCTGAACTATTGGTATCGATGATCATCCGCAAGGACAACATCGTCATGCCTACCGGCCAAACCATGTTAGAAGCTGGCGATCTGTTAGTTTTAGCAGCTCGCAGTTTTGATGATCGAGAGCATCTGGTCCTACGCGAAATCGTCGTCGGCCACAAGAAAGCCTACGCCAACATGACCCTTGCGCAAATTCCCCAAACCCAGACCTCGCGGATCATCCTCATCAAACGTGGCATTGACACCATCATTCCTTCAGGAACAACTATGATCAAACCTGGCGACATCCTGGTCATGACCAAATTTTCATTAGAAAGATCCAAAAAGGCTTAGCTGATGCTTTTTATCAAAAGTTATCAGCTTTTTTTAATTCCATGACAATAAAAAAATCGTCCTATGCAAAGGACGATATATTACCGTGGTACCACCTAATTTCCCAAGTATGCTTGGCTTTACACATCTAACAATGTTCATCATCGCTAACGGGACTTGACGCCGGCTTCCTTACTTATTTCAGGTTGCTTCTAGAAGATGATTTGGGCATATCAGGTCTTTGATCATTTCCACCTGCCATGATCTCTCTGTTAAAGACTTATGATAGCTTACTTATTCTTCATCATCGAATTTATATCATTTATTTTAAATGATGGCTCATGCATTTGCAATCCAGAATTAATTATTTAAATAAATAAAATTCATGATCATCTTCGATACAGCGAATCTTTTGCATCTGAAAGATCTTTTCAGGGATATTATTTGCGATAAGCTGTTCAGCATCTCCCTGAAAGATCAATTTTCCTTGATCCATGACCAGGATGATATCAGCTAATTCTATGGCTTGATTGATATCATGTAAGATCGTTATCACGCTCTTTCCTTGCAAAGGACATGTCTTTAAAGCCTTAAGCATATGTTTGACGTAAGGAACATCTAAATTTGCCGTTGGCTCATCAACTAACAAGATCTTGCTTTGTTGACAAAGCATCATTGCAAAGAAAGCTTTACGCCTCTCGCCCCCTGAACACTGATCGATCCGCCGATCAGCAATATCCATCAACTGATGCTCAGCTAACAATTCATCAACGATCTGCTTATCCTTCAAACTTAAACGCCCACTATAACCAACATAAGGGTGCCGTCCAAAAGAAACTAGCTTACGCAAGCTAACTGGAGGCTGCGGCAAAGATTGCGGCATGGTTGCTATTACCTTTGCCTTTTCCAATAACGGCATTTTCTTGACATCCTGCCTATCGATCAGTACTTTGCCATCATAGCGGATATTTTGATTGATTGCGCGTAGCAAGGTCGTCTTTCCACTGCCGTTTTTACCTAATATGACCGCTAGCTTACCATCAGGTATCACAAAAGACACTTGATCTACCAATATCTTTTTATTTATCCTTACTGTAAGGCTTTCACATTCGACCATAACGATGCCTCCTGCTAATCAACAGATACAAGAAAAATGGTGCTCCGATCAATGCCATGATGATGCCAGCTGGTAATTCGCTAGGAGCAAATAATAAGCGTCCGCCAAGGTCAGACAATATCGTCAAAATCGCCCCGGCGATTCCCGACAGCCCTAACTGAAAACGCATGTCATGCTGTGAAAAATAACGCGCGATATGCGGAACGATCAAACCGACAAAGCCTAGCAAGCCAGCAAAGGATACTGCCGCTGCACATAAGGCTGCACTAGCTGTCAAGGCGATGATCCTAATGCTTTTGACATTGACGCCTAAGCTTTGAGCCATTTCATCGCCTAGACATAAGATATTTAATTTAGCAGCCAAGCATTGCAAAACAATAAAAGCAGCCGCAATGATCACTGCCGGAAAAGCCAAGCGAACCAAAGATACATCCGCAAAGCCCCCAACGCTAAAAGCCGTATATGAAGTCAAAACATCAGGATAGCGCAATGACAAAAATGAAATTCCGGCATTTAAGATCGAAGAAATAGCTACTCCAGCTAAAACGATCGTGGTGCCCTGCGTACGATTTCCCCCATAAAAAGCTAAAGACATCACGATAAATGTCGTTACCAATGCTCCTGCAAAAGCTCCGATCGGCAGCCATATCCATAACTTGCTCATGAAGCATAGCATTACCATGACCACAAACCCTGCCCCCGCATTGATACCGATGATATTAGGAGCGCAAAGATGATTGTTGGTAACATTTTGTAAAACAGCTCCTGCAACTGCCAAGGCAAAACCAGCCAAAGCTGCAGCGCAAACCCGCGGCAATCTAAGTTGTAATATGATGATATATGCCGTTGAAAATGGATCCTTTAATCCTTGATAGATCTCTTTTAGTCCTAAATTTACCGATCCTAAAGCAAGCCCTAAAACAAACGTAATGATCAACAGCAAGAAAAAACTGATAAAAGCAAAGCCTATTTTTTTATTCATCGTTTACTTCACCTGTTTTAAGCAATCAATAAGGTAAGCATATGCTTCATCCCAACGATCATTAGGCTTAAAATGAAAGAGTTCTTTAGGCAAGTAATAAACATTATCCTTCTTTACTGCAGATAGATCTTTCCACCCATCGCTTTGCAACAAAGAATCCATATAATCTTTTGCAGCCTCTTCATTACCCATCGTCGTGATAAAGATGATATCCGGATCATTAGCAACGATCGTTTCCAAGCTCAAGCCATCAAGCAATATTGGAGCATCATCAGCAATATTGTGAACTTGCAATTCTTCTAACATGATACCTACAAAATGATCATCAGCACATTTGGCCTTTGCGCTACGCGCGCTAGAACCGCTACGGATCAATAATGCATCGATATCTGTAAAGCTATCTTGAACATCTGCTAGCATCTTAGCGATATTATCTTTGATCTTGACGCCATATTCCTCATAAGCCTCAGCATTGCCACTGATATCCGTAAAGATCTTTAACATCGCTAAGTAATCATCAATCGTTTCTACTTTAAAAGCCGCGCTAGGGATCCCCTGTTCCTTACAAAAATCAACCGTTTCCTGTTGGATCGCATAGTCAGTGGTCCCGATGACAAGATCAGGCTTAGCAGCGATCAAAGCTTCTTTATCGATCGTAGTATGACCTGAACCATCATCAACGATGATCGCATCCTCATCTGCAAAGCCACGATCTACACTTTCCTGTACCGTGATGTCTACTTGCCCACCCGCTAGATCAAAACATTGGGCATACGAAGAAAATAACACGGCAACCTTGTTTGGTTTGCTGTTTAAGACAACCTTTTGTTGATTGCTATCAACAAAAGAATAATATTCCTGCTGAGCTATTCCTTGTTCATCAGTTGCGCTAGCACAACCCGTCAAGACCAATGATCCAAGCAATATGATCAAGAGCTTTTTTAACACGTTGCGCCTCCAACAACTTCTTTTTTCATTATCTGTTCTTTATCGATCTTTTGATTTAACAATTTGTCCTGAACATAAGCAAAGCCTAAACGTTCGATCGTATCAGCAAATCTTTCACCAGATTTTCCTTCATCGCGGAAGAATAAGATCGCTTTTTCGATTAGTTCCATCACTTCGTCTTCACTGGTAAAGATATGATCCAACGGTTTGCCAGCCGCGATCTTCTTGCCCCATCTGCCGCCAATATAGATCTTATAGCCCTGCAGCTGCTCATCAAGCGCATGGAAAGGACATTTATCGATACAGCGTCCGCAGTGATTGCATTCATTTTCCGCGATCTTGATCTTGCCATCTACCATCTTTGCTACATGGATCGGACATGCTTTTTCAACCTGACATATCTTACAGCCACGGCATTGAGCAGCATCGATTTCCGGCACCCTTTGACCAACGATACCAAGATCATTTAGATCAGGTTTGACGCAGTTATTAGGACAGCCACCAACAGCAATCTTAAATTTATGCGGCAAGGATACATCATGATAGCCTTTATAGAAGCGCTGATGGATCTTTTCTGATAATGCAAAGGTGTCGATCAAGCCATATTGGCAGGTCGTACCCTTACATGAAACTATCGGACGTACCTTTGAACCGGTACCTCCGGTCTCTAATCCAGCTTCATCTAAGAAGGCAAAGATATCATCTAAGCTATCATATGGCACCCCTTGGATCTCTAAGGTCAAACGTGTGGTCATCGTTACTTCGCCACTGCCATATTTTTCAGCTGCCTCAGCAATCTTTTGCTGCTCAGCAGATGTGATCTTACCATTGCGCGTAATGACCCGAACATTGAAGATATCGTCATAACGCTTATCCTGCAAGCAGCCTAAACCTTTTACCCTTTTGATTTCTTCTGGGCTTAATTTACGGCCATGGCGCTCGACTTTCACTTGATTAACAAAAGCTCCGCCCTCTAAGACCTTGACATTTTCATAGCCATAAGCCTTCAAGCGATTATATAAGAAGTATCCTCTTTTACCTTTGGCGCAAACCAATAAGATCTTGGCATCTTTGCTAACTTGTGGCAGCTCACCATCTACCTTTGATAGATCGATCCACTTGGCATTCGCAATTGCCGAAGATGGTTGTACATCGATGATCTCATAGCCTTTGGCTTCGCCATGGGCGTACTGCCAAGGAGTGATCGTTGCAATCTTTTCTTCGATCTTATTTTCCAAGATATAGCATGCCGTGACAAAAGGACTGATCGCCGTTGAAAATGGCGGTGCATACGCAAAATCTAACGTATCAAAATCATGCAATTTAAAGTTAGCGCTAATGCCCATTACCGCAATATCGACCATCTTATCTACGGCATGACCGCCAATAACTTGAATACCTAATAATTTTTGCGTGTTTTTCTCAGCGATCATCTTGATCACAAAGGTTGAAGCATCTTCATAATAATGCGCTTTATCATCAACGACACAAACGATGGTTTCAACTTCCATTCCCATAGCTTTAGCCTGCGCCTCTGTAAGACCAGTACGACCACAATTAAGATCTGGCAGCAATTTAGTCACGCCGCTGCCTAAACATCCACCATAAGCCCTCTTGGCACCTGCACAATTTTGACCAGCTAAACGCCCCGTAATATTAGCTGTTGAACCCATAGCTGACCACTGAGGCATCTTGGTCAGGGCATTATATACCTGAGCACAATCGCCAACTGCGTAAACATCAGGAATATTGGTTTCCATATATTCATTTACTACGATGGTTCCACGATCCATCGCAATACCGCTATCCTGCAAGAATTGCGTAGCTGGACGAACGCCAATTGCTAAGATCACCAATTCAGCATTCAAGATCCCATTTGCCGTTTCTACACCAATAGCCTTATCTTCCCCCAAAACTCTAACGATTGGTGTCGATGTTAACACTCTGATGCCAGCAGCTTTTAGCTTACGCTTAGCATGATCTGCCATCTCTTCATCAAATGCATTAGGCATGATCTGATTAGCTGCATCGATAACGCTTACCTCTAAACCACGCGCATGCAAGTTTTCCGCAACTTCTAAGCCAATAAAGCCAGCGCCACATACAACCGCTTTACGAACGCCTTGTTCCTCAACATATTTACGGATAGCAATCGCATCATCAGGGGTACGCACGCAAAATACGCCCGCTAATGATGTGCCTTCCATTAAAGGCACAAATGGATAAGCCCCAGTAGCAATGATCAATTTGTCATAGTTCTCATAGCTTTTTTGTCCATCCTTAACTACCTCTACCTGTTTTTTTGCAAAATCTACAGCAGTAGCCGTTGCTTGACATACAACTTCAACCTGGGTCAGCCCCATAAATTTTTCAGGGCTATTAACGATCAATTCATCTTTGTTGCTGATCGATCCGCCAATATAATATGGTAATCCACAACCAGCATAAGAAATATCTTCAGAGCTAGTTATGATCTTTACCTGGGCATTACGATCACATCTTTTCAGCTTTGCTGCCGCTTTGGTACCAGCTGCAACACCGCCTATTACCAATACCTTCATCTTCAATTCCTCCTAATTTTCCCAAATTTATTATACTTGTTATATATGATAAAATCTAATTATGATAGCTTATTGTTTGATAAATTATATTTATGAGGTATACCTATGTTCAATAAACGCATAACATCATTTTTAACGCTATATGAAACGATGAATTATCGCTTAACTGCCGAAAAATTGTTTTTGACCCAACCCGCCATTACCCAACATATCCATGCCTTGGAAAAAGAATATCAATGCACCCTTTTTACTTATGATCATAAACAGCTTTACCGCACTCCTCAAGCTGATCAATTAGCCATCTACTTTCGTTCCATCTTGCACAATGATGATAAGATCAAAAGACAGCTACACGATCTACAGCCTGTGCCATTGCGTATCGGGGCTAGCCGCACCATCGGTGAATTCATCATCGGACCACTGCTGGTAAGTTACCTGCAAGATCCTAAGCATATCTTATCTTTAAACGTTGACAATACCGAAACATTATTGCGCAAGATCGATCAGCAAGAACTTGATTTCGCCCTTATCGAAGGCGATTTTAATAAGCAAAAATATCATTATCAAAAGTACCGTCGGGAAAGTTTTGTCGGTCTTTGCGCCAAAAAACATCCTTTTGCTGATCATGAAATTCCTTTGGCTAAGATCTTTGATAACACCATCATCGTTCGCGAACCTCAATCTGGAACCAGAGCGATCCTAGAGAATCTTTTGCATCTTCATGGCCATAGCTTAGCAAATTTTAAACGCAAGATCGAAACCAATAACTTTTCTGCTATCTGTTACTTTATCGCCAATGATATCGGAATTTCTTTTGGTTATGAAAGTATCGCAAACCATCATCCTGAATTAACGACATTCACCTTGCAAGATATGCCGATCGCTCACGATCTGCATTTTGTTTGCGCAAAAAACAGCCCTGATAAATCGTTATTTACTCAATTTATCAAGGCTGTCGATCATAATATCGCTTTATAACACGCTATTAGCTTTTCTAAGCTATATGCGGCATTAGCCGGACTGGTCGAAGGCAAGATGCTCATCATTTCTAGCAGCTCCGGATGAAATTTTTTAAAATAATGCCCCGCCGTATTACCTAAGCAATAGATCCTATCGATATGGCATGCATTCAAGATCAACGATAGATCCGTAGGCTTAGCTTTTTTGATCGTGCTATCCGCACTATTAACAACTTCACAGCTTTCGATGACATCCCATAGCGCAAGATGATGGTGACTAAGAAAGCTTTTTTTCTGTGGCAGATCCTGTGGGACATCATCATTAAAGACATGAGCTAAAACTTTCCAAAAGCGATTTTGCCCATGCGCATAATAAAACTGTTCCTTTCGGCTTTGGATCGAAGGAAAGCTCCCCAGCAACAAGATCTTCGATCCCTGATCAAAATAAGGGCCAAACTGATGCTCAACGATCATAGCTACACATCCAGCTTTTTCTTATCCAAAAGATAATTCACGATTTCCTTTACGACCAAATAAAAAACCGTAAAGACCGGAACCCCGATGAACATTCCAATGATGCCAAATAAGCCGCCACCTATACAAACCGAAAACAAGATAAACAAGCTAGGGATCCCCAAACGATCACCAAGGATCAATGGTCCTAAGATATTACCATCAAACTGCTGCAACAAAAGGATGAAAATAGCAAAATAAAGGGCATATAACGGATGAATGATCAATAAGATAAAGATACCCGGGATCGCACCAATAAACGGTCCAAAAACTGGTATCATGTTCGTAACGCCCACGATGACCGCCAGCAACAAGGCATAAGGAAGATTCAAGATCAGCATTCCCACATAGCACAAGATGCCAATGATCAATGAATCGATAAACTTCCCAATGATGAAATCATTAAAGATCTGCCCCGAAACGATGACCTTCTCTGTTAGATAATCAGCAAAATTCTTAGGCAATAAGGCATAATTGATCTTTTTAACATAGCGCATGAAACGTTTCTTTTCTAACATCATATAAAAAGCTGCCATGATCGAAACGATCAGATCCATGATCCCTTTGGTAAAGCTATAAAACAATAAAGGCACATTAGTAATAAAAGAAGTAAACACCGTTGAAAATTTATCCAAGAGATTAACCTGATTAAGCCAATCACTAATCTGCTTAACATCGATATTATAATCATTCACAAACGCAACGACCGTCTTCTCAAACTCATCAAAATATCCTGGAAAAACACTAACCAAAGAATAAACGCTCTTAAATAATTGTGGCAATAAGATCAATAAAAACAACCCTACAACAATGATGCCCAAACACAAAGCCAATATCGCCGCCAAGGTATGCTTAAGCTTTTCTTTGATCTGCCAATTCCTAAATAGCTTAAACTCAATATAATCCATCGGTTCATTTAACAAAAACGCAAACGCAAACCCGATGATAAACGGTGAAAGCAATTTAAAGATACCATCAAGATAAGCCCTTATGCTATCAAAATGAAAAAATATAAAATAAAATACGATCGTTATCAAAGCAATTATCACATAAGTAATAATCTTCTTTTTCATCTCATCATTAATCTGCATATAAGTTCCTCTTTAATCCTATATTATTATAAGCGACACATTTAAAACTTTTAACTACTTTTATCTAAAGAATTTCTTACAATTTGCTTATTCACCATATAATTCGCTAATATTTAGCATTTCTTTCTCCACTTCTTCATAAAATTTAGCTACATGTGCACCATCAACCAAAGCATGATGACACAATACGCTAAGCGGCAATAAGATCTTACCATCATTTTCAAAATACTTGCCCCATGTGATTCGCGGATTACTATCACAAGGTCCTGCGGTAGGCTGGATCAATGCGCTATACGACAGCCAAGGCAAACAAGAAACGAATAATTTCTGCAGCATAGCATCAACATCCGGTTCCGCTATCGATCCTGAACATCTAGCTTCTGCTTGCTGTTTTAAGGCATAAGGCAAATATTCTTTAAAGTCCTTATCCATCGCTAATACGCAATAACCATAAGTGCCATCCTTTAAGCCCTCGGTATGCGAGGTAGGACAACTAGCAAACTCTATGATCTTATCATCTTTGATCCTTTGGCGAAATTGAACGACCGTATTTGCAGCGCGCCCAATGATATAATTGATCGTTAAGAAAAATGGCAATCCCTCTTTTTTTATCGTTTTTAAAAGTCTGGTGATATCTACATTGACCGTAACCCCAACAAAAGGATTAGCCATGGCCCGAAAATAAGCAAAATGCTCTTTTCTAGCATAATTATCCATATCGATATAATGATATTCCATTTTTTATTGCTCCTTCAACACCATAAGCATAACAAACCCCACCAAAATCGTCCATGACTTTTTGATGGGGCTATTTTTTATTCTTCTTTGTTCTTGATGATCAAATAAACAACGATGCCAACGATCACAGCTCCGATACCGCCAAGTATCCACCATACAAATCCAAAGCTGTTTTCTTTTTCAACCTTGACATCCGTTTCCGGACTCTTTGTTGTTTCAACGCTTGGTTTTGGCGTGGTCGTTTCTTCTGCTTCGACAGTTGCTGTTGGTTCTGCTGTTTTTATCGGTTCTAATGTTGTTTCTGTTGTCGTTTGTGGTTTTGTCGTGGATGGTGATGTTATTGGTTTGCTATTTACCACACAATCTGGCGCATCATAGATCAAATTGCCCCATCTATCAAACACATCTCCACATTCGTTGCGCGTAAATGGTCCCCCATCATCATATGTCTGATCATTTCCAGATGATGCATTACATGATAATGCCGGGATATCTACTTCCTTGCTTGCGCTATATTCTTTGCCATTAAAGGTAACCTTGGCTGTATATGTCCTGATCCCTTTGGCATCACATGTAGCATCCTTGGTTATCTTAGAAGCCATGATGCCCGATAAGGTTTGCGTATCATCACCTTTTTTACATGTGAATATTGCCTTGGCACTATTATCGTTTGCCCATTCCCAGGTTGGTTCGCCATAGCTATGGCCGCTAGCTTTAACTATGGTGCTTTCAGCGCTGATCTCATTTATACCGTTTTCATCACTGAAATACTTATCAAAGGCAGCACAGTACCAGTACTCGCTGTTTCCGTTCTCCGTACAGGTGGCGGCTTTCTCAGGAATCTTTTCCAACGTCATATTTTCCGCATAGATCGTGGTATCAGAATCATAGGTCTGCGTTCCCTTGTTGATCCATGTTTTCGTATCGCCATCTTTGAAGACGAACGCATACCCAGTGGGATACGATGCAAGAGTGCTTCCCTTTGTCGTATAGCGATATTGTACCGAATTATCCGTCATAATGATCTTGATTTGAATAGGCGTTTTGGCTGTTACCCCTGCAGGAAGATTACCCTTCAAAACAGGCATATTATTAGAGCCTTGCCCCCATGGTGTCCCTGTCTGCCCTTGGTTCAACAGCCAAGCCACCTCGCCGGAGGCAAACTCGTCGGCGGTTTTGGATTCGGCATTTGTGTTGCCATAAGGGTTGCCGATACCGTAATCCGCAGCGCCCGCAAGCCAATAGCTGTTCGTGATGTTGCTAGCGCTACTTGTCACCCCGCACACGCCGCCGACAAAAGAGCTGGTATCGCTGACATTACCGCTGTTCCAGCAGTTCTCGATGGTGCCTGCGTTATGCCCGCACAGGCCGCCAGCAATGGAGACGATTGTGCTTTCGGCTTTGACAGCGCCGCTGTTCCAGCAGTTCCGGATGATACCATAGTTCCACCCGCACAGGCCGCCGGCATAGGCGCCGCTAGTGGTGTCGCTGCCGTTGGAGCTTGCGCTGACGTTGCCGCTGTTCCAGCAGTTCTCGATGGTGCCTGCGTTATGCCCGCACAGGCCGCCGGCATAGACGAGCTTGTCGGTGGCGGTCACCACAACCGCCACATTGCTGTTGGCTATCCCCACATTTTTCACCACGCCGCTGCTGCCGATGACGCCGAACAAGCCGGCGACATCGCCGCTGGTGACGCTGCATTGCAGCCCGGAGATGGTGTGACCCTGGCCGTCAAAGATGCCTTCGTACATGCAGGCGTTTTCTTTGCCGATGGGTGTCCAGTTCGCGTCGGTTAGGGTAATGTCCGCTGTCAGTACGGCGTTGGCGGTTGTGTATCCTTCGTTCACCGCGTTCGCAAAATCGCGAAGCTGTTCCGCTGTTGAGATTTCAAAATAGTTGTTGGTTGGTGTGACCGTCAGGGTGGCAGCTTGGCTGATCACGCTGACGCCGCTGGCGCTGGTCACCACGCAGCGGTATTGGTTGTCGCTCATGCTGGTAGTGGTGCTGCTTATGGTATAGTTGGCCTCGGTTGCGTCGCTTATGTCCGTCCAGCTGCTTCCTTTGTCCGTGCTCTGCTGCCACTGGTAGGTCAGGTTGCTATTGTCCGCGCTGGCGGTAACGGAGAACTTAACATTGCCGCCCTCGGTCACCGTCTGGCCTGTGGGCTGGGCGGTGATGTTTGGCGTCGTGACCGCTGTGCCACCGCTCAGGTTGCCCGACACGGTGCCGCCGCTGGCGAGAATGGTGCCGTTGTTGGTCAGCTTGCCGTTGCAGTTCAGCGAGGAACCATCCGGGACGGTCAGGGTCTCGCCCTGGTTGATGGTGAGGTCATCCTGCAAGTCCACATTGCCATACACGGTGCCTTCCGTGCCGTCGAATACGATGCCAGTGCCTGATGGTGTAGGTTTATCGACACTACCAGCTTTGATCCCGTTTTCCGCCCGCACGATGGCATTTCCGCTGACTGTCAGGCTGGTGGTGGCACTGGCGGAAAGATTTCCCACATAAAACTGTATCCCATCCCCGCTTGTGCCGCCGCTGGCGGTCAGGCTGCCGCCGTCGACTTTAAGAGAGAGCTGCGGGGAGTTGGTAGCGTTCATGCTGGACTGCACATAGACGCCGGCGTAGCCAGAATAGGTTTGAGTAGTCTTTGCCACGACAGACGCGTCGTTGATGGTCAGGGAAGCGTTGCCTGTTCCGCTTTTGACATATATTCCGTAATTTAAACCAGATACTTGCAGACTGCCATTGTTTTCACTCGTAATAGTCAGTGAGGCGTCTGTACCATAGCTGGTCGCGCTCGCCTCTGCATTCACATAAATCCCCATGTCGCCTGTGATGGTATTTTCGCCAATCAGATCGATGGTCAGGGCAACTGATTGAGCGCTGCTGCCCTGAGCATAGATCCCGGCAGTGTATGGATTATTGTATTGATGATAACTTCCTGAAATTTTCGCACCTTTTAGCGTCAGGGTGGCGGTGATTGGGTCGTATTTAACATTCCAACTCTGGTTATCTGTGGATTGTGTCAGCTCCCCATCCTCATCCGTGGTCCAGTAGGTGATCTTACTGCCACTCATAACCTGCTGATTTCCAACATAAAGCATACTAGGCGCACCTGTTGCCGCCAGCGCCGTGACGGGCAGCAGCCCCAGGCAGAGGGCCAACACGCAGAGCAGGCTTAAAAATCGTTTTTTCATAATGTTTCCTCCTTTGCTTAATAACATAAAAAGACCCAGTATGATTTCGCTATGTCTTGCGAACACACTGCGTCCTTAAAATTTTTCGTATAGTAAAAAAATCCAGACTTATCCTGTCTGTCTGTCTAATTATAGGGGCCATGATCTTCTTGTCAAGCTGTTTTTTTCTTATCATCATCTTGCCTCCTTATTATTATCTTGGTGCATATATTATACATGATAATTGGTTTGTTTGCTATTGTCCATTTGGCTAACAAAAAAAATGATGCCTGCAAATTTTGCATAACATCATTTTAAATGATCAGATAAGCTTGCGATTTCGAGCTTCAATGACCGCTTGAGCCTTAGAATTTACTCCTAGCTTCTTATACGTTTCTTGATTATGATATTTGATTCCCGCTTGTGATAATCCAAGGATCTTCGCAATCTGTTCGACGCTTAAGCCTTCAGCCTGAAGCTTTAAGATCTTTATGGCTTTATTGCTTAGCTTGATTTCTTCTTTTTGTTTTGATAAATAATTAGGATAACGCTCTGCCATATAGCGACATTCATCATAGACCTGTTTTTGATAAGCTTTATCTTTAAAAACAAAGCGTTTCTTCGCTAATAGCTCATTTATAGCAATGCCTTCTTTGCTGAAGATCCTTACAAAATGATAACTTTCGGCTTGATCGATAACATCTTGTAAGATCTGCTCCCATTCAGGGTTTTCTATACGATAATACAGGATCGCTAATAAGATCATGCATTCCATCTCTAAATAATATCTTTGACGTTTTTGCGCATAATTCAATAAAGATTGCAGCAGGCGAAAGGCTTGGAAATTCTTATCCATCGCTAGATATACCCTTACCTTAGTAATATAGCTATATCTTTCTAACGAGCAAAATTCCGTATCTTCATTAGGTGCCTGTTCCATCCATTGGTATATCTCTTTATTTAAGCCATCATATAACATCATCCTTACTTTGAAGGTATTAATGCCATTTATTAGCTGTGGGTTATTATCCAAACCTTTTTTAAAACTATTGATGCTTTCAATGGCATCTTCTAAGCTATTATTTAATAGGGATAACTGGCAGGTCAAGCCAATAGCAACAAAGATCAACTCGCTTTTACCATCACTTTCGGCTTGTAGCCTTCCTTTGCCTATCAAGCTTGATACTGTATAATTATCGGCGCCTTTTTCAAATAAGCTTTCGGCTAAAGCCAGATTGACCAGTCCTTTGCCAAATTTGCCTAAGATAAACTCAACGATCTTTCCGATGCTTTGCGCTAATTCTTTATCTTTTCTGCTCCAAGGGCAAAAATCTTTGCCGCCATTCATCAAGCTAGGTTGATTATTGGTCAAGGAAAATTCCGGCATCATCATTTTCCATTTTAATAGATTTGTTCCAGCATTTTTTATAATTTCTACCATATCGATCGTACCCCGATGTGGCAAAGCGATATCAAGATACATTAATCTTATCTGCGCTTCTTTTTTTAAGCTGCCGGTAGCTTGCTGAGCAAAAGTAGCTAGTTTTTGATACCATCTTTCACTTTCATCATCATTTAGCATGATTGATTGCAATATGCTCATTCCCGCCATCAATATCGCATTTTGGCTGATGATTTCTTCAGATAATGAAAGATAATACTTACGTAATTCCCAATAGTATCCTGCTCCGGCATAACGGCGCGCATTCTCGATCAGCAAGCGGGAAATAGCTTCTTCTTTATTACACTTTTCATACATCTTTAAAGCATCTATGATCTGCCCTTTTAATTCATAACAAGTTCCAGCACTATAATAAAGATCATCAATATAGTTTTTGGTACAATGATGCAGCAAACGACGCTGCATCGAATATTGCATCGGTTTTCTAAATTCATAGATGCTTTGACCATTTTGGTTATGTTCAACGATAAAATTACCGCTTTCTTGCGCTTTAGCGATCAGCTGTCCTGCATCATTTTTCTTGGTGATATATTGCGCCATCGTTACATCAAACTTCTCAACGATCGACATATCCATCAAAAAATCTTGTAATACGCTGTCCCATTGGTCATAAACATGATTTTCCAAGTAATCCCACCAATCGTGCCGTGCATCTTCTAAGATCTTTTGGATGGTCTCACGATTTGTTTCTTGCCCAATTTCTTCTTGATGTAGCTGTAGCTTGATCAAGATGATGCGTAAACATAAAGGATGTCCTTGTGCTAGATTTTTGATGTTTGCATTCAGTACTTTATTAGTTTTAATTGGCCATTTAGCAATATATTCATTGCTTTGTGCATCATTTAGCAACAGATCCTTTTCTTGGATGATAACAAAGATCTTTTGAAAGTATAAAGGTTTTAACCATGCTGGGATCAATGATCGCGAGATCAAGATAAGCCAAACATTTTCATCATTTATCAATTTATTAAATATTTGCAGATATTGATCTTTTTCGTTTTGATCTTGGATCAAATGCAGATCATCAAAAACAATGATCCGCTCCTTTTCATAATGTTCATTAGCCAATTTTTCTAGATTGCTAGCATTGATATTTTCAATTGAATGATACTCATATTTACGTTTTGCTAAAAAATCAGCAACTAAGCTTGTTTTTCCAAATCCGGTAGTGCCACAGATATAAACTGTTTGCTTGATGTTTTGCGCCTTCTTCATTAGTTCATAGGCTGCTTTAGGACGTACATAACGTTCATCGACCTTTAACTTGTCTAGCTCCATTTGGCATCTCCTTTCTTTTTACTTATTGTATGCTAAATATTTTGGCAAAAGAACTAGCCATACAGCTAGTTTTTATCATCTTAGGAAAGATTTTTTTATATGGTACTATACTTAAATATTTTTTTCAAATCGTCATTGCCATAAATCTAACCATCATTTACAATATAAGCATACGTTTACACGAATACTTTTTTACAAGAAAGGATTGATGATCATGGATTATATCAGCGTTAAGGACGCCGCTCAGAAATGGCAGATTTCCTGCCGTTTGGTGCAAAAATATTGCGCCCAAGGACGAATAGCTAACGCCAAGAAAATTGGAAATTCTTGGGTCATTCCTGCGATGGCACCAAAACCGCAAGATCCTCGCAAGATGCAAGATCACCATATCATTCCTGACGCTGATCAACAGCTAAAAAATCTCATGCCATTGCTTAACACTGCCTTCATTCCAGGCAGCTGTCAGCAATATATCGAAGCTATGGAAGATGGACCTGCTAAGACCATCGCACAAGCTGAATATCATTATTTTAGCGGTGATCCACAAAAAACAGTAGAAATTACAGAATTATGCTTAGATCATGAAGATCTTGCCATCCAGCTTTCAGCCTATCTGCTTTATTCCTACGCAAATTTATCTTTAGGTCAGATCAAGCAGGCGCGTAATGCCTTTGCAACATTACGCAACAGTTTTAAGATGATCGATGAAATGCCTCTTCAATTGCAAGCCTGCCAAGCTTTTATCAACAGTGCAGCACGAATACTTTTGCACCTTCCTTGCACTGATGAAGATATGATAATCAAGGATTTTCTACCCTATCTACCTGATGGTTTAAAGATGTTCGCACTTTATATCTTGGCCCATCAAGTATATCTGCAAGGTGAATATCAACGTAGCTTAGGGATCATCGAAACTACGCTAATCATGCAAGAACGCCTATATCCCATACCCGCAATTTATCTGCACCTAGTAGCCGTTATGGATCTTATCAGCTTAAAAGAAAGTGAAAAAGCAACCGCTCATTTGCTTACCGCATGGAAGCTTGCCCAACCTGATGATCTGATTGAAGGCTTTGGTGAACATCACGGTTTATTAGGTGGCATGCTAGAAGCTGTCATCAAAAAAGATTGGCCTGAAGATTTTAAGCGCATCATCAATATAACTTATCGTTTTTCCGCAGGATGGCGCCAGATTCACAATCCGGTTACCGGTCATGATGTTGCCGACAATTTAACAACCACAGAATTTTCGATTGCGATGCTCGCCGCCAGAGGCTGGACCAACCAAGAAATCGGTGAACATTTGCATATCTCTACAAATACCGTCAAACGTTATATCTCGACCGTTTTACAAAAGCTCCATATCACTACCCGTCATGAACTAAAAAAGTATATGTTAAAATAAGTAAAAATTTTTTAAAAAAACTTGGGCATTTACCCAAGTTTTATCTTATTTCTGCACTTAGTTCCTCAGCTTTAGAATTAAAATCATGCATCTTATCAGCAAGATCTTGTCTTAGTTTAGCTAACGATATCGCTAATTTTCGCTCATTCACGAGTTGTTTGCCATTAACAAAAACATGTTTGACATCTGCGGCATTAGCGCTATACACCAGCAAAGAATATGGATCATGCTGCGGGAACATATGCGCTCCAGCTAATGAAACAATGACGATATCTGCTTTTTTGCCAACTTCCAGCGATCCGATCTCTTTATCCATCTGCAAGGCCCTTGCCCCACCCATGGTCGCGATCTTGACGATCTTCTTAGCTGGAAACAAGGAACGATCATGATACTTGGTCTTTTGCGCTCCAGCAAACATGCGCATCTGGATGAAAAGATCCAAAGTATTGCCACTGCTAGCCCCATCCGTACCAAAACCAACATCAATGCCATTGTTTATCATATCCCTAACCGGAGCAATGCCCTTGCCTGCTTTAAGATTAGATGCTGGACAATGAGCTACTTTAACCTGATTTTTAGCCATCAAGCTAATATCCTCATCATTAAGATGAATGCAATGAACTGCTAATAACCGTTCATTCAAGCAACCAATATCATTTAGCCAACCAATTGGGGTCTTCCCATATGTTTGCGCAAAATATGTCATCTCATAATCCATCTCAGCAACATGGCTCATCAACAAGGTATCATATTTTTTGACGATTTCCATAGCTTTTTGAAAAGTTTGAGCTTTATTGGTATTAGTAGCATGCAAGGCTAAGATCGGTCTAACTAATTCATGATCCTGCCATTTGGCAATAAATGCTTCACCTAAAGCTAAGCCTTCCTCATCATTTTTAGCATCACAGCTTGGTTGATCGATCACGCTTTCCCCAAGCAAGGCTCTGATGCCCATTTCCTCAGCAGCTTGTGCCAATTCATCTAAAAAATAATACATATCAGCAAAGGTCGTAATGCCGCTAAGCAACATTTCTGCCATGCCATAGCGAGCCGATACATAAGCCAAATTTTTATCCATGCAAGCATTTTCTAACGGAAACAAAAAGCGTCGCAAACGATCAGGACAATCATCGCCCAAAGAGCGAAAAGGCATCATCGGCACATGGCAATGGGTATTAACCATGCCTGGCATGATCAAACAATCGCTAGCATCGATGATCTCATCGATTTTTTCATGCTCTTGGCTTTGACCTACATAGATGATCTTATTATCTTCGATCACGATATCCCCATGGCGATATTCTTGATCATCTTCATCCATGGTTAAGATCCAACCATTTTTTATCAATTTTCTCATCGCGTTTCCTCCACAAGATCGATGATCTTTTGTTCTTTGGTCAATAACAAGCCTTTATCGCTGATCTTCAAGGCTGGTGATACCAATAGCGATAACGTTGAGATCGACATGATCTCATTATCATGTTTATAACCTAGTTGTTGCAATGCAGATCTTACCTGTTCAAGATCATGACCTAATTCACCGATCTCACGGGCAGAAACGATCCCACCAATTTCCAATTTACAGCGTGCAATGATATTTCGATCTTTTACGACCACAAAGCCACCCTGCATCTTTAATAGTTCATTTTGCGCAATCGCCATATCTTCTTCATCGTTGCCTAATACCAAAACATTATGATGATCATGGGCCCAAGAAGTAGCAACCGCTCCTTTTTCTTTAAAAGCATTAGCTACTAGCCCGTAAGCGATATTGCCGTTTTTGCCATAACGTTCAAAGATCGTCAATAAGCATAGATCTTCGCGCTGGATGATGCCATCTTTGATCTTTAACCAGCGCTGTTGATGTTTGGTAAAAGTAGAATGTGGTTCGATTGCCATGATATTGCATAAAGCTTCATGCCCTGTAGCCTTTAAGCAAAACATCTTGGCATCAGCTTTTATACATTTTAACGTATGCAAATAATTATCCGGGATCGATGGTACTGGTGCTTTAGGTAATTTATTAACTGCTACGCCACGTTTGTAAACTTCTGCGATCTTAAAGCTCGCGATATCATCTAACAAGATAAAATCTGCGATCCTACCAGGCGCGATAGCTCCGCGATCTTCCATATGCATCCGTCTAGCAGGCGTAAAGCTCGCACAATAGATTGCCATTTCTTTAGGCATGCCCATTTTGATCGCTAAGGCAACCAACTGATTCAAATGACCTTCTCTAAGCTTATCTGCCATCACATCATCCGTTACAAAGCAAAAATATTCATAAAAGTTATTAGCGATCAAACAGTCAATTACTTCTTGGCTCATCGATTTTCGTTGGATTTCTAAAAACATGCCGTTGCTGATCTTTTCGTAAACGCTATTTGCCGTTTGCTGGGTATGATCAGCACTGATGCCTTGAAACAAGAATTCTTGCAACTGTTGCTTGGTAATTTTAGGACAATGGCCTTCTAAAGGCAGCTGCCATCTTTGTTTTTTGCATTGGGCTATGATCTGGGCACTTAACGATTCTTTCTCATAGCATACATCATGAAAGTTCATCACTTCCCCTAAACATACGATGCTTGGATCATCCAACAGGGCTTTTACCTCTTCTACTCCAATGATGCCACCTGTTGTTTCCAGATCAGGATTGGTAGCAGGAACGCTGGAAGGAATGCCATAAAAGATATCTAACGGGGTTTGCTGAGCTAAAAAGAAGAGTATCCCTTCTTTGCCAACGACATTGGCGATCTCATGGGGATCGGCCACAACGCTCGTCGTACCATGCGGCAATACAGCATCCGCAAATCGTGAAGGAATACTCATCGAACTTTCTATATGCATATGGATATCGATCAAGCCTGGGATCATATATCTTTTGTTGCCATTAATGATGCTTGCTTCATCATCATGGATATCATCAGCGATCAAAGCGAACTTTCCATCTTTGAGCGCAACATCAGTAAAGATAAATTTTTTTAAAAAGCTATTAAAGACCCAACAATTTTTTATGATCTTATCATATGCCATAAATATATCCTCGCTTAACGGTTAAGGATACGATTCCATTGATCGGTCCATTCAGTTAATAATGGATTTACGAAAGTATAATCAATGGTCTTGGCATTTTCTGCTACAGCACCATAAGTAAGGTTCTTAGCTTCATCTTCAGTAAGTTCAACATTAACATTGGTTGGACCTTCATTCAATGATAAGCTAGTAACTTCTTGCAGCTGCTGAGAAATACGCCATTCGATATATTTATAAGCCATTTCTTTATTATCAGAAGAAGCTACGACATCGATCGTATTAAAGTTAGCGTATGTTCCGCTTTCTGGCACCATATAAACAACTTGTGAAGCCGCATTTTGAATATTTGGTACGGCAAAGTCTCCAACAACAGCTACTTTGATTTCGCCAGCTGCAAACATGTTAGCTAGATCTGAAGATTTAGTATAGGTCTTAACAACATTAGGTTTGATTTCTTCTAAAGCAGCAAAAGCAGCAGCCCCATCATCAGCGGTAATATCTTGACCAGCATGATCGCTAGCGATATAAACCATAGCAGGACCAAAAGTAGTAGTGATATCAGGGATAGCGATAGCTCCAGCTAGATCAGCATTCCATAGATCATCCCAAGAAGTAATTTCATATCCTACAGCTTCTGGATCATATACGATACCAACGCTCTGGATAACAAAAGCTGGACCATAACCGCTTGCTTCTTGCATTGCTTTGGCAGGAGCGATCAATTCAGATAAGTTTGTGATCTTGCTGCCATCTAACTGTTCAAATAAACCAGCTTCATAACCACGAGCTGCTGTTGATTGATTCAGCTCGATGACATCGATGCCGCTTTCAGGGTTATTTTCTAATTTGGTATAACGATCAGCCGCATTGCCTAGATCAGTAATGACCTCACAATCATACATTTCTTCAAAAGGTTTGATGATATCTTCGTTAACGATATCCTCGCTTAATTGGAATGTTGATACCGTTAAGGTACAACCGGTAGATGCTTCTTCAGTAGTTGATGAACAGCCGCTGATTCCTAGCATCATCGCTGCACATAGCAGCAAATAGACTAATTTCTTCATGTTCTTTTCTTTCCCTCCTGTTATACTAGAACAATCTTATGAGCAGGCAGATGCAGATTTAGATCCTGACCTGTTTCATACACTTTATTGCCATCACCATTTACGATCAAATTACCGATCGGGGTGCTGACTTCATATTGATAGCTCTTTCCTAAGAAAGTGCGAACCTGGATGGTACCTGATACGCCATTAAGCGAGGTTGGCTCATCAACGATCTCGATATCATCAGGACGGATCGTGATCTTAGCTTCATCCTTGCCAAGCGTTTCGGTCTTAAAAGTATGATCTTGCGCTTTATAGGTACCATCAGCTTGCTTGCTGACGCTGATAAAATTTTCAAAGCCGATAAAGCGGGCAACAAATTCCGTGTTTGGATGGGCATAGATATTTTCAGGGGTATCATACTGTTCGATGACGCCGCCATTCATGACCGCTACCCGATCAGATATCGAGAAACACTCTTCCTGATCATGGGTAACAAAGATCGTGGTAATTCCTAGTTTTTTCTGCAAGCGCTTGATCTCGACCCGCATCTGGATCCTTAGCTTAGCATCTAGATTCGATAAAGGTTCATCTAACAACAATAATTTAGGCTCGATGACCAACGCTCTTGCCAAGGCTACCCGCTGTCTTTGTCCGCCCGACATCTGCTTTGGCAAGCGATCCTTATATTCGCTCAAGCCGCAGATTTCCAACATATCTGCTACTTTTTTTTCGATCGTAGCTTTATCCAGCTTACGCATCTTCAAACCAAAAGCAACGTTTTCTTTAACCGTTAAATGAGGAAATAAAGCATAGCTTTGGAAAACGATGCCAAAATTACGTTTATGAACCGGAACCTTGGTATAATTTTGTCCATCGACCAAAAACTCGCCGCTTTTGGTATCGATATATCCGGCAACTACCCTTAAGGTCGTGGTCTTACCACATCCCGAAGGCCCCAACAATGAAACAAGCTCTCCTTCTTTGATCTGCAGGTTCAGCCCTTCCAAGACATTGGTCTTGCCATCATAGCTTACACATATATCTTTTAAATCTACAAAAGCCATACTATCCTCCTATTTTGCCAAGGCTGAAATGCCAAGGGTCTTTTCTACGATAAACATGATCACGATCGTTGCCAGCATCAACAACACCGAAACAGCAGAAACCGTAGGATCATAATTATATTCAACATAGCTCATCAATGAAGCCGGTAAGGTCGTAATGCCTGGCCCGCTTAAAAACATTGATACCGGAATATTATTAAATGAATTGATAAACGCCAATAAGAAAGCCGAAATGATACCGCTAGAAATATTTGGCAGCACGACCTTGAAGAAAGCCAAGAACTTATTGCATCCCAAGCTCCATGCAACTTCTTCGATCGAATAATCAAACTGCTCCAACGATCCTCCCACGACCCGAATGATATACGGCAAGACCACCAAGAAGTGACCCAATAACAAGCCTTCAAAGACCGGCATCTTTAATTTGATCACCACGAATTGAAACAAGGCATAACCAACAACGATACCAGGAACGATCGTTGGCGATAAAAAGAAATTCTTGATAAATTTACGACCTTTAACGCTATAGCGCGATAAAGCATAAGCTGCTGGGATCCCAATGATCAAAGCCAGCACGGTTGCCAAAAAAGCAATCTGCATGCTTAAGATAAAAGCTTTTTTAAATGATTCAGAACTCAAGGCCTTAGCAAACCATGCCAAAGAAAAACCTTTGATCGGAAAGCTGATCGTAGGCTCGCTGCCAAAAGCGGTAACCGCAATGATAAACAACGGAATGAACAAAAAGGCAAACACCAATATGGCAAAGATCGTCAACCCTTTATATCTACGCATCAACCTCACCTCGCTTATCTAATCTAGCTGCTAAGATATTTAATACTTTCATCACGACCAAGGTAATGATGATCATTACCGCCGCTATGACCCCGGCTCCTGACCAATCATTCAAGGTCATCGCTCTTTGATAGATCAAGGTAGCCAAGACCAATGATTTATTACCACCTAATAACTGTGGCGTCGTATATGCTGTCAAGGCTCCGGTAAATACTAATACCGCACCCGTCAAGATCCCTGGAACGCTAAGCGGTAAGACCACCTTGATAAAAGCTTTTAATTTATTTGCTCCTAAGCTTTCCGCAGCTTCCATCATATCGTTATCGATCTGATCCATGACCCCTACCAGCGTCATGATCATCAGCGGCAAAAACAAATAGATCGTACCAATAAGCACCGAAAATTCGGTATAAAGCATCCCGATCGGCTGATCGATCACCCCTAGCGCTATCAGCATATTATTGATGACCCCATTTTTGCCCAAGATATTGATCCAAGCAAATGATCTAACAACTGAATTGGTCAGCATCGGAAAGATCGACACCGCGATCAAGACACCTTTCCATCTGGCATTGCAGCGAGAAATAAAATAAGCTGTCGGCACGCCCATGATGATACAAACGATAGCGGCGATCAACGCGATCCTGATGGTCCTGATCAAGATCTCGATA
>CASGCC010000002.1 GCA_949299585.1 uncultured Bacillota bacterium
AAAAGATCATTATTCAAGACCTCTTCATCAATTTCCTCTTCTTCATATATCGGCATTGCATATTCTTCAACGATCACATATTCGTCAACAGTATAATCATGACGATAATCATATAACAAGCTATTAGGGCCTTCAGATATTACCCATGCATCGATCTTACCATCGTTGATCAGATCAGGAAGCTCTTGGTAAAACTCTGATTCGTACAGTTCAACATCAATATCCCCCAGCATGCTCAGCGCATAATCGCTGCTTTCTTTATCATATAATGTCTGAATAGCTAATGTCTTGCCAGAAAGGTCATCAATCGTTTCGATGCCGCTATTTGCTGTTGTCATGATATAAATTGGATCAGAATAAGCAATAGGTTGCTGCGTCGGCTGCGACATTTCCTGTTCAACCTGATTTTCTTTGCTACTGCATCCACCCAGCATCATGACCGTGCACAGCATTAAAATTAAAATTTTTTTCATACTTCCTCCTGTTTTAATGTTTTCAAGATATGCAAAGGCACACCATGTTCTTCACATGAACCAACTAGTTTTTTAGCTGCTTTCTTCGCCGCTTCACATGCATTCAGCGGTGCATAAGCATGGACAAATTCCGTAAGCATTACCAGATCATTGCCGCCATCACCATAAACTGCTACTTCTTCATCAGCGATATGGAGTCGCCTAGCTAATTTTTTAATGGCTTGACCTTTATTCACCTGAGCTGATGTTATTTCAATCTGTTTTTTATCAAAAGGTGCATTTACTACCCAGCTATTATGTTTTTGACAAAATTCATCGATCTTTTGATATAACGCTAAATCTTCGATGTAACAGTTGATCTTTACGATATCTCTTTTTAAGATCTCATCTGGTTCACATGCAAAATGACATGTTTCCAACATCTGATAAAATAATGGCCATTTCCTGGTATGGCTCGCTAAATATTCTTCCTTAGTCCCACGAATATATGTGCCTTCTTCATCGATAAATTCAAAATGAACATCTAAAAAAGCTTGCATCAAACGTGTGATAAATTGTGGATCAATAATGCTTTTATCGATCAAATTCTGATTGCCATCGTAAATCGTAGCTCCATTATTAGCAATGATATAAAAATGATCAGCATCATAATTATAATCTTTTTGCTGCTGCGGATGCATCTGCCTGCCTGTAGCCATAACAAAATACTTTTTTGCTTTGATTACTTCGCGGATCATCTGATCAACCATATCATCGATATTATGTCCCTTGAACAAAGTACCATCAAGATCGCTCGCAAATAATTTAATCATGTGCGCCCCCTGCTTTGTGTTTATTTTATCATAAATATCATATGAATTTATAAGCATTTTATCGCTAACTATGCAAAAGTACATATTTATAGATAATCAAAAAAGTGTATAATTAAAAAAAGGAGAAAAAACATGAAAGCAAAAGTATATTTCACCCGTGAAATCACTGCTCAAAAAGTATTAGAATTGTATGAAAAGCTTAATATCGAACTACCAGGAAATTTAGCAATAAAATTGCATTCTGGCGAGCAAGGAAACCAAAACTTTCTAAAGCCTGAATTTTGGAAGGTTATCATCGATAAGCTGCAAGGAACTGTTGTTGAATGCAATACCGCATACGATGGTGAAAGAAACACCACGGAAAAACACAAAAAACTCATTAAAAGACATGGCTGGAACACCTATTTTAAGGTTGATCTAATGGATGCAGAAGGTCCTGACATGATCTTAGATATTCCTAATGGCAAAGTTATCAAGAAGAATTATGTAGGAAAACATCTAAAAAACTATGATTCAATGTTAGTATTGTCACACTTCAAAGGTCATCCGATGGGTGGCTATGGCGGCGCTTTAAAACAGCTATCGATCGGTGTCGCTTCATCATTTGGCAAAGCGTATATCCATGGCGCTTCAGAACCAGAAAAGATCTGGACCGCTGACCATGACCTTTTCTTAGAATCGATGGCTGATGCTGCTGGCAGCATCGTTGATTATTTCAAAGGTAATATTGCCTACATCAACGTAATGAAAAATATGTCCGTAGACTGTGATTGCTGTGCGATTGCCGAAGATCCATGCATGCAGGATATCGGAATTTTAGCTTCATTAGATCCTATTGCCATCGATCAAGCTTGTATCGATCTGGTATATCAAAGCAATGACCCTGGCAAAGCTCATTTGATCGAAAGGATCGAATCACGTAATGGCATCCATACGATCGAAGCTGCTGCAGCTTTAGGATATGGTCAAAGAGCATACGAACTGATCGAGCTATGACATTATTAGACACCATCAAAGAGCATTGTCTGCGCTATCCGCAAGCTCAAACAGCCGATCTGATAAAACTAACCTACCAATATACCTTAGGCCCAAATCATGCCGTAACCAACATTGATTCAATCTTGGCCCAATTAAGAAACGAAGCTTGCAATACGCCAGCCTTCATCGAAAAGATATCTGATACATATTGTCGCTTCCATTTTAATAAAGACAGCGACCTTGAATGCCTTGCAGCCCTTTTTGCTGCTTCATGTCAAGAAAAACAAGATCTTGCTGCCTTGCAGCATAACTTGCGCATATTAGGGTCATTTGTGCATGATGATATGATCGAAGGCTACATTGCCCAAGGCTGCTTGCCCATAGCCCACAGCGATATATACAAAGAACATTATCATCCCCATTATCGCGTGATCAAAAATGCTTATGGTGATTTTTTTCCACTATATGCCCGTTTATTTCATGATAACAATTTAAAGATAATTGCCATCGATGGAAGCTGTGCTAGCGGCAAAACCACATTAGCAAAGCAATTAGCTCACTTTTATGCTAGAAGCGCCATCTTGCATATCGATGATTTCTATCTTCCTCAAGCAAAACGCAAGATCACTTGGTTGCAAGATATTGCAGGAAATATCAACATTGCTGCCCTTTATCAAGCACTGTCAAATTATAAAGCCAAAAGATCGCTTATTTATCGTCCGTTCGACTGTCATTCACAGCACTATCAAGATCCTATTGCCATCAATGATCCATCGTTATTGATCGTTGAAGGAAGTTATTCTTTATGCCCAGAACTAGCCTCTTTTTATGATCTAAAGATATTCTTGGATTGTCAAAACGCCATACAGCTATCAAGATTAGCTTCAAGAGGCGAAAATGTCGAACGATTTCAAAACATATGGATCAAAAAGGAACAAGATTATTTTGATGCCTACGCGATAAAAGATCATTGTGATCTTTATTTTGATACTACCAAATTCTTTTAGAAAGACCTACTATGAAAAATCAACAAGAAATTGATAAAAAAAATAGGTCACTATTAAAAAGCCATACAAAGATAGCTATTATTTTTATAAATGATATTTGTTTTGGAAAATGTATTGTTCTTTGAAAGATATTACTTGAATTAATTAATGAATTCTTTATCAGGATTATTTAATATCCAAAATATATAACGAACGAGTTTTGTTGCACAATGCCCTAAGGCATTGTAATGAGACTTGTTTTGAGATCTTTTAAGATTATAGTAGTCCTGCATTTTAGAGGGATGTTTACGTATATTATTTGCCGTCCAAATTAAAGCATATCTTAATAAAACATTACCTCGTTTCGACATTCTTGTCTTCGATGCAGACCAGGTACCAGATTGTCTGACTTTTGGATCAAGACCTGCATAAGCTACTATCTTTTCAGGAGAGTCAAAACGGTTTATACTTATTATTGCAGACATGATGTAACCAATCTCAATAGAGTTGATTCCTTTAATTTGATGTAAAGGGGAATTAATTACTAGTTCGTTATTAGAAATTTCTTGATTGATTGCGTCAGTCTGCTTTTTATTTAACTCTAAAGATTCGATTGCATGAACAATTTTAATGGCAAAAGCAGCAGAATCAATACCTACAGATGATTTAGACGCTTCTTTGATTTTGATTACCATAGATTTTTTATATCTACCTTTAGAGGCTTTTTTAGCTATATTTATTAAATGATCAATTCTTACTTCACTGATCATTTTAGCAGTAGGAAATTCTTTTAAAATAGCAAAAAGGCCTTTAGAATAAAGGGTTCCCTTTGGGATGATATTGCACAATTCAGGGAATGTTCTATCTAAATATGAAACTAGTTTGATTTTCAAATTGGTAGAATGTTTAATTAGATAATCTCTTTGAAGGCATAGTTCTTTCAATTCATTATTAGAGAATTCTTCATTGATTAGATATTTATGTTCAAGTAATAAGAAACTAGAGATCGCACGAGAATCGATATTATCGTTCTTGGCATCTCTAAGAGAAATTGATCTAAATTTTGAAATCATCAATGGATTAAGAAGATAGCATTTAAAATGATTTTGAGTTAGATAGTTAAATAAATTTTGGTGATAGTGAGCAGTAGATTCAAAACCAACAACTACATCATCATTTAATTTAGAAACATTTGATAATAGGCTTTTAAAACCTTTGATACTATTATCAAATTTGAAGGAGTCGAGTACTAGTTCGCCTGATATTGAATCAAAGATGCTAGCTACGTGCTGAAATTTGGCGACATCAATGCCAACATAGTAGGTCATAAGAAAAGACCACCTTTCTAGAAACCTTGTCTTTCTACTGTGGTGATCTTATCTTATAACCTTGCGTGACATAAAAACACATAGCTTATCCAACCATAAATAAAATGATAAGAACCACAGTCTCAACCTTTCTAAAGTAGATAAACCACATACTAAATATAAGAGTAAACAATGGTTTCACTACTATCATATCAAAGGTTAGAAAGGATTATGAAATTATGTAAAGACAAGGTACATAATTATCATACAAGGTTTTATATGAAAGCAAAAAAATTAACATTAAGCGCCTTATTCCTTGCTTTAGGCTTGATCCTTCCTTTTGTTACCGGACAGATCCCACAGATCGGTTCCATGCTGCTGCCTATGCATTTGCCAGTATTTCTTTGCGGAATGATCTGCGGTTGGCAATATGGATTAACGATTGGCTTTATCTTGCCCCTATTACGGTTCTGCTTATTTCATATGCCTCCGATCTTTCCTACCGGCATAGCCATGGCATTTGAACTAGCGACATATGGAGCCATTAGCGGTCTTTTGCTAAAAAATAAGCATTATGACCTAAAAAACATTTATATTTCCCTAATTATTGCCATGCTGCTAGGACGAATCGTCTGGGGAATAATTACTTATCTGCTTGTTCAGATCAATATGCAGATCTTCATAGCTTCAAGCTTTATCAGCGCGATCCCAGGTATAATCCTTCAACTGATCTTAATCCCTTTGATCGTTCGCAATGTTTGCAAGCATATGAACTAAAAAAAGAAGCTTTTGCTCAAATTTACTATTGAGCTAATGCTTCTTTTTAATTTGTTTTTCTTTTCTTTCATATAAAAGAAACGATATGACGATCGGCAAGCCGAATAAACCAAGAACGCCAAAAAATCTTACTCCTATCAGCATGCTTGCCAAGATAACCAGCGGATGTAAGCCAAGCTCGGCACCAACTATCTTAGGCTCGATAATATTACGAATGATCGTCACGATGATATAAATAACAAACAATTCTAATCCTAAGATAAAATTTTGCTGCAGCAGACAAATAATGATCCAAGGAATCATGATCCCTCCGGTTCCAAATACCGGCAGGATATCAAATATCGCGATCGACAAGGCAATAACAATGGCATTGTCTAGACCAATGATCGTAAAACCAATAAATAGTTCAACGAAAGTAATGGTCATGATCTTCATATATGCTTTGAGGATGACCAAGACCTTATTGATCAAAAAGCTCTTGATCTCTAGATAATAATACTTAATCTCATCGTTCATCAAGCCCAAGGCATAGCCTGTGATCTTATCATAGTCGATCATGATGAAGAAAGAAGCAATAACGCAGATAACTACCGAAATAAAGAAATTTGGAACGCTGGTTATCAGTGACGAGGCAGCAGCAACTACAAAAGATGAGATAAAAGACATTATCGTTTCAAAACTACTGCTGATGCTATTTATCACCACATTTACCGCATATGCAATTTCGGCCGGTAAATTAAGCTCATTCAACAAATTGCCTGACAAGACCATGCCAAAAAATGGTTTTATCGTTTCAGCATATAAAGCTGGCCATATATCTGCTAAGCTTTTGATCATTGATATACAACCAATGATCAAAAGCACCAATGCTCCTATGATCAAGCTATAAAATATAATCAGTAAGGCGATCGAAACCAATTTTGCTTGTCCATCATGAAAGGCAAATTTTCGACAAATAGCTTTAATTGGCCTTTTTAACATAAATACCATGATAAATGCAACGACAAATGGCACTAGTGGCGGAAGAACATATTTAAAACCTAGATATACCAACGCTAAGATCAAGCCATAATACAATACATTGATGATCAGCTCTTTTTTCTTTTCCATATTCTAATCTTCCTTTGCTGACGCAAGATCTTCGCTTAGCATTTTCTTTTCTATTGCGATTAGCTTGATCTGATGTTTTTCTACTTTTATGATCTTAAAGGTAAGGCCATTGATCTCTAGTTCAAATTTGCTTCCATCTTCAGGAATGATCTGAAGATAGCTCAAGACCATGCCTCCAACCGTGACCACATCCGTAGGATGTTCAAATTCCATATCCAGCTCATCTTCAAGATCATTGATCGGGCAAATGCCATCAACCAAATAGGTATTATCTTGAATTTTCTGTAATAATCGCGGTTTTTCATTAAGTTCTTCATAAATGTTGCCCACGATTTCTTCCAATAGATCCTCTAAAGTAACGATACCGGTCGTTTCTCCATATTCATTAACAACGATTGCTAGATCGATCTTTTTTGCTTTGAACTGTTCAAATAAGTTAGCTGCTTTCATCATTTCAGGCACATATAAGCAGTTTTTGAACAGTGATGCTGTTTTTTGTGGGTTTTTTTCTGTAATATTTAGGAAAAAATCCCGTATGTCAAGATAGGCAATGACATTAGATGGATCATCCTGATATACCGGTATACGATTATAGCGGTGTTCTTTGATCGATGAAATGATCTTTTCATCGCTATCATCTGCCGCTATCGCATCAACATCATTGATCCTTGTCATTATTTCTTTTAGATAGACATCATTAAAATCAAAGACATTTTCGATCCATTCACTTTCATATGGCTGAATAACGCCCTTTTCTTCACCAATATCTGCCATCAGCAAGATATCTTCTTCGCTTACGCTTTCATCATTAGCATTTGGATTTAATCGACACAATCTTAATACGACATTGGTCGAAAAAGATAAAAAAGTTACCAAGGGCTTGGTTAGCTTGGCTACCATCATCAAGATGCGACATGAAAATTTAGCAACTTCTAACTGTTTTTGCATCGCAATGCGCTTAGGTACCAATTCACCAAATATCAAGGTAAAATAAGCTAAGATGATCGTAATAAAAATGATAGCCAAAGTTTCTAAGACATTTACCGATAACAAAGTAAAACCAAGATCATAATAGATCAGATCAACCAAGTGATCGCTAAAGCTTTCTGCCGCAAAAGCACTGCCAAGAAATCCAGCCAAAGTTATGCCAATCTGGATCGTTGATAGAAAACCATTAGGGTTCTCTACCATCTTCAACAAGGTACCAGCCAATTTATCGCCATCTTCTTCCATGATTTTTAACTTTGCAGCATTTAAAGAAATGATCGCTATTTCACTCATTGCAAAAAAAGCATTGATCAATATCAATATGATTTGAATAAACAATTGTATGACTAAGGGGTCCAAAAAAATAATACCTCAACTTTCTTAATATTTATTATGCAAAAGTGCTTGATAATAATCAAGACATATACTAGACAAATATGATATTTTGTAATAATCTATACTCCATAAGGAACTTTTTTTATGCAAAATGTCATGAATACTTACAATAAGAGGATCTTTGATCCTTGGAACATTACCTGTGATGATATTGACATCATCGATATCGCCCATGCGTTAAGCCTGCTATGCCGTGGATGCGGCCATGTCAATTTTTTTTATTCTGTTGGCTTGCATTGTCTTAACTGTGCAAATGAGGCAAAAGCCCGGGGATATTCAAAAGAACTTCAACTAGCCTGTTTGCTTCATGATGCTTCCGAAGCATATATATCCGATATCATCAGGCCTGTAAAGATCCATCTTACGCAATATCAACAGCTAGAAAACAAGATCATTTCTACGATCTATGAACATTTTAAGCTAGATTTATCCGCTGCCGATAAGCAATTGGTCAAAGAAATTGACGATCTTATGCTCGCTAATGAAATGCCGATCATCTTCTCTAGCTGTCAGCTAGAAAACATTCCCAAATTAGCTTGCTTGCCCACGATAAAAGAAATGTCATTTAAAGATGTTGAACAGCAATATCTAGATACTTTCAAGCTATTGTTCGAAAAAAGCATATCGTTATAGATATGCTTTTTAAAATACATTTAACGATGTTATCTCATCAGCTTTCAAGGTCTTTTTGATCATGCTTTGTAAAGAAAAAATGATGTCTTCTTTACGACCATCGATAAATGTCACTTCATCATTGCCATGGCTAAATACCAACAAAGCACAATCAAAGCGTTGATCCATCGCGGCTTCTTGCGATAGCAAGACAACTTTTTCAATAGCTTTTGCCCTCAAAAGTTCTTTGCGGATCTGTATTCCTTTTAAATGATCCAAAGCGATCCATGGAACAAAAAAAACCATTTTTCCATGCTCTGACAGCAGCGAGAATAGATGATAGATATTTTGCCATAACGTCATGCTTTGCATAAAAATATCTTCATTGAACGGGCAAGATTTTTGATCATAAGCAAAATTATGCATATCACCAAAAATAAGGTCATATTTACCATCATATTCATCTAAAACGATATCAACTTCTTTGATATCGCTATTCGCATCAGATAGCTTTAGCTGGGCTGTGGTCAGGATCGTTGCTTGATCATTAGGTGCAAAGCCGCATAATTGATATTTCCCTGCCCCATGCCTTAAGAACATATCATTGGCTGCACAGCAATCTAAAAGAATTTTCCCTGAAGCGCCAGCATCCAAGATCTTATAAGCTAATTCATATACCTCTTCTAAACGGTCGCCATTTTTCCATAAGCTATTTGTTTCTTTAGCAGCAATGATCTGTTTTTCATCGATCATGCTTTGATAGAACTGCTGAACAAAGGGCTTGCAATAAAGATAATCATAAGTTGCCAGCGCTTCTAAAATGGCCTTATCAAGAGGATCATCCACCTGTTTAACCGCCTTTGATAAGGTTGTTAAGTAATTTTCTTTATTTTCCAAGTTCAAAGGATCGATGCCTTCCTTAATGCTTAATCTTGCAAGATAGCTCAAAATATTGACAACATAATATATATGTTTATTTTTATAACCATTTGCCTTGCTGGTCTTGGTAAATTCTACTATAATTTCTCTCATTTTTAAATTCTCCCACCATAATTATACACTTATTGCTTCATTAAGAATACTGACATTCATAACGAAAAACAAGATATTAGTTGCTAATATGATATTATGGCTATCATCGGCAAAAATGCAAATTACCTTATATCATAATTTACATATAAAAAGCAAAAGATGAAATTCATCTTTTGCCTTGATGCCTATTCACTAATATGTTTATACAGATCAACTACGATATCCACACACTTATCGATACCGATCGTTCCACTATCCAACGACAGATCATAATTGTGGATTTCTCCAAATTCATTCTCCGTATAATAGCGATAATATGCCGCTCTTTTCTTATCTTTTTCCTTGACCCGTTTCAATGGCTTTTCATCGGTCTCTCCATAAACATCAACAATTCTTCGAGCTCTTTTATTAATATCGGCATGGATAAATACCTTTAATAAATTAGCTTTGTCTTTTAAAACATAATCTGCACAACGGCCAACGATGACACATGGTCCTTCATTCGCTACCTTTGTTATCACATCGCACTGGATCAGCCATACATAATCCTGCATGTTATTGCCATGGTATAAATGATTTGCAAAAGCATTAAGCAGCCAGTTCTGTTCGCTTTGTTCATTGGTTTCTTTGATATAGTTCTTATCTAAACCTGTTTCCTGTGCGATCTTATTGATGAGTTCTTCATCATAGCACGGAATATTAAGCTTTGCAGCAATGTGTTTTCCAATCGTTCTGCCTCCGCTGCCAAATTCGCGGCTGATCGTAATTATCGTATTTTTCATAAGCTTTTCCCTTTCCCTATTATTTCTATACTTTAATGATAATACGAAAAGGTAATTTTTTCATGCGAAAATGGTAAAAAAACTCTAATTTTCAGAATCTTCGAGCATCTTGCCATATGTTCGCAAGCTAACCATCGCTTCAACCGCTTGCTCAGGTGTTGGATAAGCACATATGCCATGATCTCTTAGCATCATGATAGCATCCTGACATTCTTGTCCACCTTGACATTCCATGATGAAAGGTTTATTTAAATGACGACATTTTTCATAGACTTCAATAGCTGCCAAAGCAACGGCATTTACATCTGTAACCGCAGTTGGACATATCGAACCTAGGACACCGTCAACATGAGGATCACGCATAGCTTGCATGAAAGCACCTTTATATTGGGTCACGCTAGCAGTACCGCTGATATCTACCGGATTTAATACCGAACCAAACATTGGCATGTAAGCTTTGATCCTTGCTGCCAAACCTGCGGAAATATCTTTTAGTTCTTTCAATGGCATGCCTAGACGATCAAAGTGATCGCAGCTTAATAATCCTGAACCGCCACCATTAGTGATCATAACGACATTTTCTCCTTTTAATGGCGGCATGGTGCCCAAAGCTAAGCTGATATTCAAAAATTGCTGCCATGTAGTTGCTCGGATAACCTTAGCTTTAGCAAAGATCTCATCAAAATATTTATCATCATTGGTATTTTCACTAGCCGTATGAGCAAAGGCTGCTTTTATGCCAATTGGGCTACGTCCTACTTTGATTGCTACGATCGGTTTATGAGCTTTTTGACAAACGTCTATAAATGCTTCCGGACTATCTAAACCTTCAATGTAAACCGCGATACAGCGCGTATGTTCATCAGCATCAGCATAAGCAATAAACTCGCTAAAATCAACATCAGCCTTATTTCCTAAACCAACGAAAAAGCTCATGCCAAAATGATCTTTTTGCGAAGTACCTAATGCCGCAAGCAAATTAGCTCCTGACTGACTAATCAAAGCAACGGGGCCAACGCTAGGTAAATAAGGAATAAATCCACAGTTAAAGTTCATGATCGGCGATCCCATGCCAACTAAATTAGGACCGATCAAAGGTAATTTATGGTCGCGGCAATATTGCGTTAGCTTATCCTGCATATCGCTACGTCCTATTTCTTTAAATGCACTGGTAGCAATGACAACGATCTTAACTTTTGCAGCAACGCAATCCTGCAAGATAGCATAGACCAAATGTGCCGGAACGGCAATGAACGCTAGATCGATCTCAGCTGGAATGTCGCACACCCGTTTATAACATGGCAATCCGGCTACTTCATCACATCTAGGATTTACCGGATATATCTTTCCTTGATAGCCCCATTTATTTAAACCATCAATTACTTTATGTCCAACCTTATTTGGACATCTGCTTGCGCCGATGACCGCAATACTGCTTGGATTAAGGGCATATTTTAAATTATCAACGACATAATCACGAGCTTTTAAGATCTTCATATCATTCACCACCTTCCGTATATTCACCTGCACAAGTGATCTTCAAGCTATTACCATCTTGCAAAAAATCATCAGTGAAGATACATTCTTCCCACATATCTTTATTTGCATCCAAACGTGCTGTCCATCTTCTAAATTGACGTGGACTATTGGCTTCCATGATATCTTCGATCTCTGCGTAACCATCAAGCAATGCCCTTATTTTTTGCAGATCAGTGATACCTTCATAGCTTGTTACCATAAAATCAAAGTAAGCGTCACTAAATTCAAAGATATTATTAAATTCTGGATATGCTGCTAATTCATCGCAGATTTCCTCTTTGCGATAACTTGCAACATTGCTGAAGATCCTGATCAAATAACAATGCATCTTCAGATCAAAAGCTTGATAATTAAAATAGATCATTGGCACCATGTAACGCTCTTCATCAACGATATGAGCCAGATCATTTTTGATCGTTTCTTCATCTAATAAGCTTAGCTCACTAATGACCTTATAATTAAACATATCTTTAACACTATCGACATTATTCAAGATATCAATGATCGCCATATCGATTTCATCGACCTTATCCTGCATCTTTAAAAATGCTGTTTTCTGCTCCTTTGACCACAAATATTGACGATATGCAGAAATAGGTGCATCCCAAAGATTTACATGAGACTCACGAACATCTCGACGAATCGGACAAACATAAATACCAGCAACATATTTATTGCGTCTGATCGGTTCAACGACATTACAAAGCAAATTATCTAAGGTTCGCATATGATTGCCACAGAAAAAATCAAATTCTCCTTCGCATAAATACCCAGTACATATCTCATCCTTATTTTGGATCCAATCGGTCAAAGCTTTTTTTGCTTCCGCTGGTGCGTCTTTTTTCATCTTAACTACCCAATAATATAAACCAAAACCTAAAGTAGAAACACTAGAATTTTTAACCAGCATGATCAACCGTTCATCATACATCCGCTGTAACCGCTTGGCAGCTTCTTCTTCGGTAATATTTAGCTTGTTTGCCACCAATGCCAAATTAAAAACATCTGGTCTGGTTTGATAAAATGATTTCGCAACATTAAAAGCGGAAAATTCTTTCGCATCGCTACCACATACCCCTGGTTCTTTAAAACCATTGCCTCTAGGGGCAAAATGATAATTACGCATCCAAGCTTGACGCTCATCAGTGCCTAACAAATACTTCTGATTGCTCATTTTTCTCACCTCACTATTTTAAAGCAACAATGTAAGCGCTATCTTTAAATCAATTATAGTCCTATTTCTTTAAAAAACAATAAACATACTCAATCATTTGTTATAGAATAATGCATAAAGGAGCAAAAACAATGTTAATATCAACGCAAAATATATCAATTGAAAAAATCAACGAAAGCTATCATATCACTTCATTTGGCGATCATTGGCAAACGCTAGATCAAGGGCCAATGATCATCGCCGAAGATGGTACAAGATATATGCCACAATTCCTTCAAAGCGAATACTATGATACAGGATGTTCTAAAGGAATGATCTGTCATTATCCATCTTTTCTAACCTATGTTTATATCGAAGAAGCAACTGATCATGCTTATTTTAGTCTGATACCTATCCAAGACCTATCTTTCAAAGAAATTTTATGGCCAGCTCCTATCGAATTTAGTGGCAGCGATGGCAAAACTGTCTTGCCATATATGCAAGGCTTGCTTATTCCTAACACCTATTCATATGATTACCATGAATTAGCTTTTGATGGTCAATTTGCTAGTAATTGCGCTTATATGCCTTTTTGGGCCCAATATGCCAATGCTGGTTATGTCATGATCAATCAAACATATTGGGATTGTAAATATGCTATCGATCATGATCATACCTTGGCTAAAACCAATATCTATTTAAGATGGTTACCATCTTTAGGAAAGATAGCTTATGCCCGAAAGATCAAAATGGTCTTTTCAAAAAAACTAGATCATGTCAAAGCCGCTAAGATCTATCGCTCATATGCTCAAGAATGTGGAATTTTTACATCTTTGCAAGCTAAGATGCTCAAGCTTCCAAAAATTCAAAACTTAATTGGGGCACAATTCATCCATTTTGGCATCAAGACCCATATCGATCAAAGCTCAGCGCTATTTGGAAAGATCCAAGATCATCTTACGACCTTTAAACAGCGACAAGACCAATATGAAAAGCTTCGTTTAAAGGATCATCATTATTACCTGCATCTAGATGGTTGGGGAGAACCAGGGTATGACAACGCTCACCCTGACTATCTGCCTCCTTGTGTTGCAGCTGGCGGCTGGGAAGGGCTTAAACAGCTGATAGATGCCGTTAGTGCTAACGGTGATCTTATCGGTTTGCATGATCAATACCGCGACTATTACCAACAAGCGGCAACTTATGATATCAAAAATGCCTTAGAAGATATCCATCATGATCATTATCAACATGCACGCTGGGCTGGTGGCAAACAAAATTATCTTTGCGCCGCCTTAGCAAAAGACTATGTTAAACGAAATTTCACATCTCTATTTGCCCATGGTATAAGACCACAAGCTAGTTATCTAGATGTTTTCACTTGTAATGAGCTAGATGAATGTGCCAATCTGCTACATCCTATGACCCGCAAAGAATGTGCCGCATATCGTAATAGCTGCTTTGACTATCTAACCAGTCAAAATATCATCAGCAGTTCTGAAGAATGTAATGATTACGCTATTTCTTCTTTGGTATTTGCCCACTATGGGCCATATGAATTCATGTTAAAAGATCCAAGCGATCCTCAAAGAATGGGCATTCCTATCCCACTTTTCAACCTTGTTTATCATGATTGTTTCATCCTGCCTTGGCCTATGGAAAAACATGATGAAGATTATATGCTCTATGCTTTGCTAAATGGCGGAGCACCTTATCTGATCCGGGAAGGAGCATATCCAAATACCGATGGTGCATTTGACCAAGGAAACATAAGTAACAAAAAACACCAAGAACGCTGTGATATCGTTTCTCGATTACATGAAAAAGTAGCATTAGCAGAAATGATCGATCATCAGATCTTAGATCATAAAGGCAAAAAACAAAAAGCTATCTTTGCCAATGGTATCAGCGTTACTATCAATCTAGACGACAACACATATCAGATCTTAGAAAACCCAAAGAATAACTAGTCATTTCCCATCAAATGTCCAGCATCAAAAAGCCAATGCAAAAAAGATATTACAATTATTCATGATCTCATATATAATTAAATTAACAAGGAGAACTATATGACGCGCAGAGAATTAAAAAAGCGCTCTAAAGAGCTTATTCGTCCGAATATGCCAATATTAGCGTTTATTACTTTATTATTTATCTTATGTAATCTAGCAATCAGCTATTTTCCTGATAATCTGGTCTCAACGATTTGTTTTTTGATCTTGATCGCTTTTATCAATACGATGATGGCAAAGACTACCTTACAGATATCAAAGGGAATGATTCCCGATTTTAAAAATATCACGAATGATCTAGCATGGCCAACACTAAAAAAGATCGTTGCTGATATCATCGTATATGCGATTACAGCAATAGTATCATTCATCATTTCATTCATTTATGCCTTCAGCATAATTAACGTATATGATCTAGTTAGCGAATATCAAGCTGCCTCTTCATTTGTGCTAGCGATCATCTTCATCTATATCGTTGTCTTGCTCATTGAATGCTGGTTTGCTTTTATTCCTTATATTGCTTTAGAAGAACCAGAGCTTGGAGTCTGGAAAACGATAAAGAAAAGTCTAAAAATGATGAAAGGTCATTTCTGGCAGCTGCTGATGCTTAATCTTTCTTTTTTCTGGTGGCTGGTACTTTCGGTTTGTACCATGGGCTTAGCTTTATTCTATGTCTTACCTTATATGTCGCAAGCTCAAGCCTTATTCTATAAACAAGTCAAAAATGGTCAACTGATATAAAAAGCCCATCTGGGCTTTTTTTGTCCAATACATATCAATATCAAGGAGGTATCAAGATGAAACCAATCAAAAAAATTTATTGCCGTACTTTTCAAACTGCTTTCAAGCTAGCTATACCCTTCTTACCTTATCGCAAACCGATCTTGATCGATAGCATCGATAAGCTTCCAGATATCATTACCAAAGAAAATGCTTCAAGGATCTTATTGGTAACCGATAAAGGCATCCGCCAAGCCGGCCTTGATCAAGAAATCATCGATATCTTGTGCAAAAACAATATCGAAGTAACTATTTATGATAAGACCCAACCTAATCCTACGATCCGTAATATCGAAGAAGGTGCCGCAATTTATCAGCTTAAACGCTGTCAATTATTGATTGCTTTAGGCGGTGGCTCATCCATGGATTGTGCCAAAGGCATTGGCGCAAGGATAGCGCGTCCGCAAAAACCTATCAATAAAATGAAAGGAATCTTAAAGATCTTAAAGCCAATACCAACCCTTATCGCAATTCCAACTACCGCAGGTACTGGAAGCGAATGTACATTGGCAGCAGTAATCAGTGACCCTGAGCATCAACAAAAATATCCGATCAATGATTTTGTTTTGATCCCCCGTTACGCTTTGTTAGATCCAAAGATGACCGTTTCTTTGCCACCATTTTTAACAGCTACGACTGGCTTAGATGCCCTAACCCATGCCGTCGAAGCTTACATCGGCAATTCAACTACGAAAGATACCCGCAAAGAAAGTTTAGAAGCAATATCTTTGATCTTCGCTAATATCGAAAAAGCTTATGATGCCCCTCAAGATCTCACGGCTAGGAAAAATATGGCAACAGCTGCTTATCTGGCAGGCTTAGCTTTTACAAAATCCTATGTTGGCTATGTTCATGCCATTGCGCATTCACTAGGTGGTTTTTATCGGATCGCCCATGGCCATGCTAATGCCGTGATCTTACCAATGATGCTAAGATCATATGGAAGCGTTATCCACCCAAAATTAAAACGATGCGCTGTAGCTGCTAAACTGGTAGATAACGATGCTTCTGAACAAAATGCAGCCGAAACTTTCATAAGGACAATCGAACATTTAAATGAACGTTTTGCAATAACTACCACCTTCAAGCAAATCCGTCAAGAAGATATTCCTTCTTTAGCTAAGCATGCAGATAAAGAAGCAAATCCACTATACCCAGTTCCTGTATTAAAAGATGCCAAAGAACTTGAACCATATTATTATCAGTTGATGTATAAGGAGGAAAATTATGGAAGCACAAGCAATTCATGAAATCGTAATCAAACAAACCGCTTATTTTCGACAAGGACACACCTTAGATGTTGAAACCCGTATCAATTATTTAAAAAAATTAAAAGCAGAAATCATTAAGCAAGAACCAAATATCCATGCTGCCTTATATCAAGACCTAGGTAAATGTGCTACGGAAAGCTATATGTGCGAAACTGGCATGGTCTTATCTGAATTAAACCATATGATCAAACACGTAAGAAATTATGCTCGCTATCGTTATCATCCAACCCCATTGGCACAGTTTCATGCAACCAGCTATCAAGTACCAAGCCCATATGGTGTCGTTTTGATCATGAGCCCTTGGAATTATCCATTCATGCTTACCCTAGATCCGCTGATCGATGCTTTAGCTGCAGGAAATACGGTATGTGTCAAGCCAAGCGCCTATTCACCGCAAACCAGCGCCTTGATCAAAACGATCTTAAACAATGTTTTTCCAGAAGAATACGTCAGCGTTATCACAGGAGGCCGTAAAGAAAATCAAGCATTATTGGATGAAAAATTTGATTACATCTTCTTTACCGGATCACCTACTGTTGGCCACGAAGTTATGGCCAAAGCAAGCATCCATCTTACCCCTATTACCTTGGAACTAGGCGGTAAATCACCAGTAATCGTTGATGACAGCGCAAATATCAAACTTGCTGCTCGCCGTATCGTTTTTGGAAAATATCTAAATGCGGGGCAAACTTGTGTAGCATGTGATTATCTATATGTCCACGAAAAAGTCAAAGATCAACTATTGCAGGCAATATGTGATGAAATCAAGATCCAGTTTTCTTCACTAGAAAACTTTGGAAAGATCATCAATGAAAAACATTTCAACCGCATCATGGCTCTTATTGATCAGCATAAGGTCATCATCGGCGGAAATGGTGATCCACAAACTCGCAAGATCGAACCAACAGTAATGGATAATGTAACTTGGGATGACGCTATCATGAAAGAAGAAATCTTTGGTCCAGTATTGCCGGTATTAACTTACAATGATCTTGATGAATTGATCAAGATCATCAGCAATCAGCCTTCACCATTAGCATTATACTTCTTCTCTCGCCGTTCAAACGATATCCGTAAAGTTGAAAGATCATTATCATTTGGCGGTGGCTGCATCAATGATACGATCATTCATCTAGCAACGGCTTATATGCCTTTTGGCGGCGTTGGCAATTCAGGTATGGGACAGTATCATGGCAAAGCGGGATTCGAGACCTTCTCACACATAAAATCCATCGTCAACAAGAAAAATTGGATCGATCTGCCAATCAGATATCAGCCATATACCAAACAAAAAGATAAATTGATCCGGCTTTTCCTTAAATAAAGAAAAAAGTTCAGCACATATTCGTGCTGAACTTTTATTTTGCAATATAAGTACTGATTAGCCTAGCCATCTTATCGCTTGCCATATTAGCTACCTGACATACTTCTTCATGCGAATGCTTACCGGTTCTGATGCCGGTTGCCATATTGGTAATACATGCCACACCAATGACCTTAATACCCAAATAGTTAGCGACTATCGTTTCCGGAACCGTTGACATTCCCACAACATCCGCTCCCATTGTCTTTAACATCTTGATCTCAGCCTTAGTTTCATAATATGGACCTTGAAAGATCGCATAAGTTCCTTGTTTGATATCAATAGTTAATTCAGCAGCTATCTTTTTCATCTTTGCAATCAAAGCTAGATCATAAGGCTCAGACATATCACAAAATCTAGGGCCTAGTCGCTCATCATTTTGACCAATCAAAGGATTATTACCTATCGTATTGATAAAATCATCGATAAGCATTAGATCGCCGGGCGCAAAATCCTGATTGATCGCCCCGCAAGCATTAGTAATTATCAACTGTTCAACTCCCAACATCTTAGCAACATAAACCGGATATGCGACCTCTTTCATGGTATATCCTTCATAATAGTGATAACGCCCTTCTAATAGAAGCACTGCTTTTTTTCCAATTTTTCCTGCGATCATTTGATAATTATGTCCCAAAACATTGCTTGTTGGAAAATGTGGAATATCTCTAAACGGTATCACACATGGTTCAGCTATAGCTTCCACGACCTTTCCTAAGCCACTGCCTAGAATAATAGCGATCGTAGGTTTAACATTGATATGTGCCTTGATATGCTCAGCACTTTCTAAGATATCATCATAAAACATGCAAATCCCTCCGTAAAAATATTATCACACTAGCAAAAGTTTGACAAAAAAACTTTTTTAGTTTACAATGTTAACCGTTCACTTTGTGAACTTTAGAAAGGTAAATGCAATGAATGATCTTAATGAAAAGCTTTTAGATACTTGGATCAATTTGATCACCCATATCAATTCTAATCGGCTTACTTCCAAAATGCCATTAAATGAAGCCATCATCTTGCGCACGCTATATCATGCAGGTAACAATAAAGTTACCGCAACTTATTTATGCCAAAAGCTAGGCATCCAAAAATCGCAGATGAATAGGATCTTACAAAATATGGAAGACAAAGATCTGATCATTCGTGAACGTTCAGCTGATGATAAGCGGCAAGTCTTCATCTATCTTAATTCCAATCAGCTAACGCTCTATCGCGCCCAACATGCTGAGATCTTAGAATATATCGATAATATCATCCAACAGCTGGGAACTGAAAATACTAAACATACCATTGAACTATTAAATAAAATAATAACAATTGCTAAAGGAGACCAAATATGATTAAAATTTTAATTGATTCTAGTGCTGATCTAACACCTGCTGAGATCAAAGCAAAAGACGTAACGATGATTCCTATTCAAATCACGATCAACGATAAAAGCTATCTTGATGGTATCGATCTTGACCACGATACATTTTACGATCTATTAACAAATTCTGAAGAGTTTCCAAAAACTTCCCAACCTTCACCTCAAGAATTTCTTGATGCATTTGAAAAAGCAAAAGCAAACGGTGATGAACTGATCTGCATCTTATTATCAAGTGCGCTTAGCGGCACCTTTCAAAGTGCTCAATTAGCAAAAAATATCGTTGGTTATGACAAGATATATCTTATTGATTCATTAAGCGCAGTTAGTGCCATTCGCATATTATGTGATAAAGCATTAGAAATGATACAAGATGGCGCTAATAGTCAACAGATCATAACTGCTTTGAATGAACTTAAAGGCCGCATCAAGATCTTTGCCGCTTTAAATACTTTAGACTATCTTTCTAAAGGAGGAAGGATTTCTAAAGCCGCTGCAACCATCGGTGAGCTAACAAAGATCAAACCTATCATTACCGTAAATGATGAAGGAAAAGTTGAAATTGCCGGCAAACGTTTAGGTATCAATAAATCCATCAGCTATATCAAAGAAAAGATCGACAGTTTCACCATCGATCAAGACTATCCTATCTATTCGCTTTATAGTTTCGGCGAAGAAAATCTAAATAAATTACAACAAAAATTAATTGAAAATAATTACGAATTAGCAGATGCCATCCAAGTAGGCCCAACCATCGGTGCCCATCTAGGACCTGAAGCTTTCGGGATATGCTTCGTTACCAAATAACCTATAAAAATTTTGGAAACATAGCTAAATATATTAATATCATCATAAAGGTGCAAGCCTCTTTGAGGCTTGCACCTTATCATATTTACGGATACGTTTACATGGTAAAATAAGCATCCTTACTATTTTACAATCTCGACACCTGATAGATCTAGCCTGACAAATTGATATTGATTGCTATCATCATCTGAAAAACTTATCGTATCATCATTAATTATATATTTATACCAACTTTCCGTTCCATTTTCAAAAACAAATACAAGATCATTCGGAGCTATGACATTCCAATCGTCAAAATAATGTTCTATGAACAACCTATTTTCATCTTTAAAGTACACGCCATAGCCACTTCTTTCATCATTAGCGGTTAAATACCATACCCGTATCGCAAAATCATCTTGATTACTTGAAACTTTTAGCCAGGCTCCAAGCAATACATCAGGCTTATTATTATCATAGCTTGGAAATGGTACAGTTCCCTGTGGGACAAAAACTGCTACAGAATCGGTATCTACATTATATGATTCAAACAGAATATTTTCTTTATCAATCTTGATGGTAAAAGCCTGCTTATCATTGACATAGGACCAATCTTCTATGGTAAAGCTCAGGATATCTTCTTCATCCTCATATCTCCATGTAATATCATAGACATGTCTATTATTATCAGCAGTTATCTGTCCAGTACCATCATCATTAAAGATCCATATGACCCCTGGCACATCCTTATTTTGCCAGCAATTTACTTTGGAAATGAATTGTTCATCCGAATAATTTGTATAATCTATAGTATTTTCAACATTTGAAGCTTGTGTGGTATTTGTCGTGGTTGTTGGATCCATCTTATAATTACAGCTAGTTAATAAAGATATTGCTCCAAATATAATAACAAAAAGCCATAAAATCTTATGTTTTTTCCTAATATCCATGATTGTCCTTTCAATCGTTATATAGTAAAAATATAATTTGTGCATGTATATATTTTATTGAACAAGCGTTTTTCTGACAATGATCATTGCCTGCGTTAAAAACTTTGCTGAACATATCAGCTAGTATCGTTCTATGTTCTTTGCCTTGCAAACAATCTTATTTATCATCAAATAAAATTTACATGAAAACATATTGTCTTAATAAATCAAAGAACCGGTATCGATCATGATTCCAATTAGATCAAAATTATATAGTTCTAGTATAAATGGTGGAATATTACTTGCTGGAGCAGTTGAATCATACATAATAGCAGCACTGATATGCCCTTCACCATCGTTAAGCCTTCCAAACCACATAAATCCATTTCCATAATTTGACATGCATTCTTCTTTAAAACCAGCGGCAATAAGTTGATCGACATATGCATATGCCTGATCTTCCCCAAAAGAATAAGCAAATAAGGCACATTCTTGTCCATCTTCGATGCCGTACTCGCTTCCTGAAGGACCTGCAGCAAACCCATCGATATTTTCAAAAGATGGTACGCGCGATGTAAAGAAATATCCTTGTGGCCAAGATCCATCATTATCGATGAATTCCAACGAAGAATCTAAAGTAGTCTGATATTCCATCAACCACTTTTCTGGATCCTGAGCAATTGCTCTAGACATGTTATATGCTAATCTTAGTTCAAGCAGGTAACTATCTGCATTATACATAAAATCATTATCGCTATTTAAAGCATTTAGTTCTTCATCGCTAGCTGCTTCATATTGCGCTAAGAAATTATCTAGATCGTTATATTTTTCATTCCAGCTAGCAAAATATTCGCTCAGGATTTCATTTTCTGAAAGACCAGCATCTTCAGCAGCTGCCATAGCCGTAACAAGCGTTGAGCGACAGATTTTCTCTGCCTCGACAAGTTCTTCATAACGGTTTGCTGGTTCAGATTGCATGATAAGCTCTGTTAGCTTATATACCCCATTTGTCGGTTCAGAACTTGTTGTATCAGCAGTTGATGATGTATCAGCAGTTTCATTTACTGAAGCGTTTTTGCCACATCCTGTTAAACATCAAAGCAGCGAAATAACCGCTACCACTAAGATTTTTCGTTTTTTAAGCATTGTTTAATTCCCCCTATTTATTAAAGGTATGATATAAATAAATAAGTTATTTTTGCAGGTCATAAATACGACATATTTAAAAAAAGGGGTTCGTATTTACGCCATTTCACAAAAAAAAAACTGGTTTTTCCGATAAAAAACCAGTAATTAAACATTAACCATTAAATTTGATGTAACTTTGAAATAAACCAACCCGTGTTTTTGTTTGGGTCTTTTCATATATCGAAGTAATATGTCTTTGAACCATCCGTCGCGATATATATAAACTATTTGCAATTCCTTGTAAATCTTCATCAGTAGTTAACAGTTTTTCCAAAACTTCGCTTTCCCGAGGCGTTAAGCTACAATGCTTTGCATATATCTTAAGTTTTTCTTGAGCTGATATTTCTTGTGGCTTCTTCATTGCTGAGCGATCATCCACGGCTACCAAGATATTTGGGAGCAATACCAGTAAGATCACGATCGATAATAAGCAACTAACGCTTGCCAATGCTGCACTTCCAAGTATGCCATAAATTTTAAATGCCGGAAGAATGACCGGTGCCAACGCAAAGCTACGTACGATCCGTCCCATCCCCGCCCATAGCTTAGGGCAACTACTTTGTGGCGCATAGTCAAGAAACACCAGTGTAAAAAAGATCACGTAAAAACCGCTATATAAATACATCAAAGCCGTTCCTGCAAAATAACCTACCTCTTCTGATAGAAAAAACATGCAGATCGAAGAGAGCAAGATCGCACATACTGTTACCAAAGCCAGATATTTTCTTTCTTTGATATCTGCAATAACACCAGCAATGAACAAGCCTAGTGCATAAAATAACCTTGCCCCGCTGTATATATCATATACTTTTTCAGCATTAAAAGCGGTCAATACGCTATCGATCAGACCAGCAACCATGCTCATTAATACGATCGCTATGATCAATCTGCTAACTTTTATGTTTTTACCATCGTTTGATGAAAGCTCCTTAATTTCTATATTCATTTTTTTTGATGGATTCATCATAAAACACATTACCAATATCGTACTAATGATGCTTGCTATGATCCAAAATGATGGCAGTGTAATACTTTGAATGATATATTGTAAGATTATCGCTATTCCCATGCTGATGCCCAACATTTTTCCTCTATATGGTTTTCTAGCAAAACACATCGCGATATCATGATGGATATAAGCACCGATATACCCGCTTGATAACAATGCAATTGCTCCATTTACCAATACCAAACTTGCAGAAGCAGTTTTTAATAAAATTATCAAAGCAAAAATTTGAAAAAAACCAATAACGATCGTTGATATATCTTGTAATTTTTTTATTTTAAAGATCCTCTGCACCAAAGAAAAAGAAATAAAGCCTGCTCCAGTACATATAAGTCCAAAAGAATATAGAACATTAACGGTTTCAACACCAAAAAAAGCTGCTCCTAATTCATTTATAAGCGATTCTATAAGCATGAAAGCTAAAAACCATGATGCAAAACATGTTCCGCTCATCAGTTTTAGAAATGATCCTTGTGCTTTCTTCATCATCATTCAATCCCCTTTTTATCTACAATTTTTATGATGCCTTTGACAGCTTTTTATAATACCCATTTCAAGCCTATTATAGGTATAAATTCATATATCTATATTATTGTCATTTTCAGCATCAATTGCAATCACATTTCGCTAGATTCTCATTTTATTTCACAAAAAAAGATCAATTCCTATTAATATGTGAATCGATCTTTTTTTAATTCTTAATTAATCTACAAATCTCACTTCGATTCTCGCACCTATTAAATAATAACTATTAACATATCGGATATCATCTTTTCATGGTCAAAATATTAGATGCTTTCAAATTGACTATTGTATAACTGAGCATAAAAACCAGTTTTAGCCAATAATTGTTGATGATTGCCTTGTTCGATGATATCACCATCATTTAAAACTAAGATCAAATCTGCATTCTTGATCGTTGAAAGACGATGAGCAATCACAAAACTTGTTCTATTTTCCATCAAAGCATCCATAGCTTTTTGAGTGATGATCTCCGTACGTGTATCGACGCTTGAAGTAGCCTCATCTAAGATCAACATCGGATTATTCTGGATCATTGCTCTAGCAATGGTCAAAAGCTGCTTTTGCCCCGCAGATAATGTTATGGTATCATCCAAAATCGTATCAAAGCCGTTAGGCAAAGTCTCAACAAAATGATAGATGCCACATGCTTTGCATGCTTCAACAAGCTGATCATCACTGACCCCCTGCTTATTATAAACCAAATTTTCTCTTACCGTTCCTTCAAAGATCCAACTGTCCTGTAACACCATGCTAAACATATCATGAACATCGCTTTTTCGCATTTCCTGAATCGAAACATCATCAATGTAGATAGCACCGCTGTTAATTTCAAAAAAACGCATCAACAAATTAACCATTGTAGTTTTACCAGCGCCAGTTGGCCCAACGATCGCAACTTTTTGCCCAGGTTTTATAGCTGCGCTAAAATCTTTGATAATGATCTTATCTGGATTATTAGGATAACTAAAGCGTACATGGGCAAATTCAACTTTGCCTTTAGGAGCATCGATCGTTATAGGATCGATAGGATCCTGAGG
>CASGCC010000003.1 GCA_949299585.1 uncultured Bacillota bacterium
ATCTGTCCATCCAGATAATCAGTAAATGAGGTCAGCGCAAATAAGATCAAAACGATGATATTGATCAACGATATCGATACGAAGCGCACATCATATACCGGTATATCGATTCCAAACTGACTATAAGGAAAAAGATAGATCAAGACGATGATCGGAATCATGATGATCCGCATAACTGTCAAACGATTAGGTAAATTCATTGCAAATTCTCCTTTATAAACAAAGGAATCCAAAGATTCCCCAAAAATAAAACTTAAGCACTTTATAAGCCATGTTCTGTACCAATATGATTGGTGGCAACCATTTATCTACATACCTGCGTATGTCCTTTCTTACCTTCTTTATTAGGTTTGAAAGGTTCCCCTACCAAATTTGGGTTTCTCGCTTGCGGGGTTTATCGCGTTCCACTTTTAAAGTTTCCTTTAAAACTTCGTCACTGTGACACCTTAGGGACATCATGACATATCTAAGCAGACTTAGCCATGATCTTCCGCCGTTATCATTTTCATGATACCTAGCCTTATTTATTAAGCTAGCACAAACACTACATCCATCCCAGGATGTGCGAGCATGGACTTTCCTCTAGCTTTTACACCAGCGATTGCCAAAGTGCTTAACGTTTATTGCCGTATACTTCCTGTTCCAAACGAGAAAGACGCTTCAAGATATCAACATTATTGATATTTGAACTGGCACTTTCTTCATATGAACGGGTCTTTGCTTCTAGTTCGATAAGTTTTGCTCTTAAAGAGGCATTGGTCCTTTCTAGCTCGCTTACCCTTTCATTTAGCTGAGCGCTGATATTCTGGTAAGTCTCATAGTCTTCCATGACCAGATCTAAAAAAGCATCGACATCTTTAGGGCTATAGCCCTTAAAATCAATATTGAACTGTGTGTCTAAAATTGTATGAATATCTAAATTTAATTTATTAGTCATAATTTGTCATCCATCCCTTTTAATTATACAAAACCAAATTGAAAATTCAATATCTTCTTTAATATATAGGTTTTATTTTAATACATTGCGGCTCTTTCGTAAACACTAGTTTTTGTTTATTTCTCAAATCAAAAATTGTATAATGTTTTTGGTGATCAAAATTGATTAATTATCCTAACGGGAAAAAAAGCAATCTAAATCATATCACATCCAGCGCATCCAACCGCGGCATGCAGCTAGAAGATGATATCAACAAAACCAATAAATATTATCTAGCAAGCGATATTGCCAATATCCATAAAAAACCTACGCCGATCCAGATCGTGCGCGTGGATTATCCAGCAAGAGACAAAGCAAAGATCATCGAAGCTTACTTCAAGGTACCAAGCACTACTGATTATAATGGGGTATATCGGGGAAAGGCCATCGATTTTGAAGCTAAGGAGTGCGCCAGCAAGACCGCTTTTCCTTTGGCATCGATCCATCCACATCAGATCACGCATTTAGCCAGCGTCATCAAGCATGGCGCCATCGCCTTTGTGATCTTTCGTTTTACCAAGCTTGGCACGACCTATTTTGTCCCCGCAAATAAGATCGTTGATTTTTATCAGCATCAAGCTCGTAAATCGATCCCATATGCTTGGTTTGAAGAAAATGGTATAATCATTGGGTATAACTTATTAAAACCGGTCGACTATCTACAAATAGTCGATAAATTATATTTTTAAAGGAGGCAAATATGACCGTAAAAAAAGTTCATGCACAGCCAAAAAGGAAACATAAGAAAAAGATAAATAAGAAAAATCTTTTTACGATGATCATCGCCATCATCGCTGCCTTGAGCATCATCGTTGGCAGCATCGGCTTGATCGTCATGGCCAACATGCTTCAAGGCAAGCCCGAGCTGGTCGTTGAAGATTTCATCTCGCCAGAATCCAGCCGGATATATGATGCCAACGGCGAATTGATCGCCGATGTCGGCAGTCAGATCAGGACCAACATTACCTATGATGAATTGCCCGAAAGCTTGGTCGATGCTTTTGTTTCAATTGAAGACTCGCGTTTCTTTGGCCATAACGGCTTCGATGTTGCCCGTTTTGCAAAATCGGGCTTAGAAGTCTTGAAAGCCGGCGCCTTTGTTCAAGGTGGTTCGACCTTAACGATGCAATTAGTTAAAAACACTTACTTTGTCAATGATGAGACCGGTAGCGGCGCTCCTAAGAAAATCGAACGTAAGGTCCAAGAAATTGCCTTAGCAATGGAACTGGAAACCAAGATCAACAAAAAAACTATTCTGGAATTATATTTGAATAAGATAAACTTCGGTGGGACCGGTGGTATCCGTGGTGTGCAAAAAGCCGCGCAATATTATTTTGGCAAAGATGTTGGTGATCTAAATACCGCGGAAAGTGCCATGCTAGCCGGTATCGTCAATGCTCCTAGCCTTTTCAATCCCCATCAGCACCTTGACTATGCGACCAACCGTCGCAATACGGTCTTGAGCATGATGAACTATCACGGCTATATTACCGATGCTGAATATGACCTATATTCCAGCATCAAGGTCGAAGATCTGCTAGCTGATCCAAGCAAGCAGGAAGCTAGTGGCGATGATGAATATGCTTATCAATCATACATCGATTATGTGGTAAAAGAAGCGCAGGAAGTTACCGGCTTAGATCCATATTCCGTATCGATGGAAATCTATACCGCGATGGATAAAGAAGCGCAAGAAACAATGGACCGCATCCAGGCCGGAGAAGAAGAAAGCGTGCAATTCCCTGATGATCTAATGGAAATCGGCATGTTCTCGATGAACAATCAAACCGGCGAGGTCGTAGCGATCGGCGGTGGCCGCAACTATGGCAGAGGCGGCAGCATGCTATTAAACCATGCGACCGATCAATACAAACAGCCAGGTTCAAGCGTCAAGACCATCCTTTCCTACCCGCTAGCTTTTGAAAATCTTGGCTGGGCTACCAGTCATGTCGTGGTCGACCAACCGATCATCTATGCAGGCACTGATTTTGTCATCAAAAACGCCAACGGTCAGTATGTTGGTCAGATAACGTTAAAAGAAGCAGTAGAAAAATCTTTGAATACTCCAGCCATTTCTACGCTGCAAGATGTCATCGATAAGATCGGCTTAGATGGTGTTAGATCTTATCTACAAAGCTTAGGTTTCTCCTGTGTCAAGAACAATCCTGAACTGGTCGATATCCAATATGCGATCGGTGGTTCAAACTTTATCGTCAGCTGCGAAGAACTAGCAGCTGCCCATAGCGTGATGATGAACGGTGGCTATTATATCCAGCCTCATGCCATTACCCGCATTGAATTTAACAACGGTAATGAGCCTTATGAAGCTAATTTTGCCAAAAACCAAGTCGTTTCTACCGCAACTGCTTTCATGATCAGCGACCTGATGCGTTATGCTGTGGAAGGTCCAAACTTTAACTATATGGAAGTGTTGCAGCGGAATTATCCCGTATATGGCAAGACCGGTACGACCGACTGGGGAAGCGAAGGACTGCAATACAATATTCCTCAGGGAGCCATCAAAGATAAATGGATGGTATCGGAAACCACGATGTACACGACCGCCGTCTGGGTCGGCTATGAAAAAGGCGTAAAAGATGCTGATACTTATTTTAGCTCGGCAAAGAGCCAGCTGAACATTCCAGGCAAGATCAGCAGCTTGATCTTAAGCGCCTTGACCGATGATCAAAATCCTGCAGCGGTTACTCAGCCTGATGATGTAACCAGCATCACCCATATCTTGGCTACCTTCCCATATGCTTCACCAATTGAAAACATGGATCCAGCTTATATAACAACTGGTTATATTCAAAAAGATAATGCAACGCTGGTATCGCCAGAAACCACCGAAATAAATGAACTAAGCAGCTTCAATGCTAGTCTAAGCGATGATGGCACCTTAAATATCAGCTGGGCTCCTTATCCTGATGCCAGCAAGTTGACGGTTGCGCCAGACACGATGGATCTGTCGTTAAGCGTAGGCAATACCTATGTCGAGGCTTGGGGCAAACGTTTATTTGATTATACATGGATCTATGGTCCGATTCGTTATAAAGCGCGGATCATGCAAGATGGCCAGCAGGTACAAGAAATCGTTAGCGAAACCGAAAGCTTCAGCGGCCAGGTTGCCTTGAATCCTGGCAGTCATATTCAAGTTTGCGGATATTATGCATTTGAATCCATGCCAACGACATCTAATGAGATCTGCAGTGAATTCGAGATGGTCGATGCTGAAGTTAAGATCACCGTACCAAGCAGCGATGCCAAGATGGTCGATCTAACCAACTGGGCCGGACCAAACAATTATAAGTACGAAACCAAACAAGTTGTTGATAATAACCGAGCTGGCAAGACCGAAGTTCAATACAATGGCCAAAATGTATCCGGTCAAACCATCAGCGTCAAGCAATCACAGCTAAGCAGCATCAGCTTTGTCTTTATCGAATACATCGCTGAAGCAACTCCATCTCCTACCCCAACAACTTCGCCAAGTCCTTCTCCAACACCAACCTGCGGAGCAAATGCTACTGCTGTCAATGGGGTTTGCGAATGTAATTCCGGCTTTGAAGGAGATCCATTAAAAGGCTGTACGCCAAAAAGCGATAACGAGAATAATAGCCCTGATCCAACTGAATAGTCCTTTGATAAACAAAGGACTATTTTTTTGTTGTTCGTTGACCAAATAAAAAATAAGTGATCAGCTCATAAGCTGATCACTTATTTTTTAAGACATCCTTTCGGCAAAAACCTTGAAATGGACAATCCGTACAATCCGGATTGATTGCTTTACACTTATAACGGCCAAAAAAGATCATTAAATGATGGGCTTTGATCCACCTAGAACGATCGATCTTTTTCTGTAGTTTTCTTTCAACCGTTAATACGCTATCGTTTTTATATGCCAGTCTTAGCCGCTTGGCAATCCTTTCCACATGGGTGTCTACCGCGATCGATGGCACCTGAAAGCATTCGCTTAAGATCACATTAGCACTTTTGCGGCCTAGCCCCGGTAAGGATGTAAGATCTTCCATATTATCAGGGATCTTGCCATCATATTCTAGCAATAATTTTTGAGCTAATTTTTGAATGTTATTAGCTTTATTACGGTATAAGCCAATACTTTTGATATAACGAGCAATTTCATCCACCGTAGCATTAGCAAAAGCTTCTACGCTGTCAAAACGTGCAAACAAAGCCGGCGTGACCCGATTGACCGCATTATCCGTCGTTTGCGCGCTCAGCATGACCGCGATAGCTAGTTCAAAGCTATTATGATAATTCAATTCACAATGGGCATCCGGATACATGGTTTCCAAGACATCCATGATTTCATTAGCGTTCATTGTTCTTGTTCTCCAATACTTTTTGAATATAGGCAAAGTTTACCTTTTGATACATCGAAGCTTGTCTTAAAGCATAGATTATCAGCTTACTGTCATATTTTTTCAACCATTCGCTGATCTTTGTCAGCTCATCGGCTACTAACGGACGTCCAAATTCACTTTCAAAAAGATCAAAGATCGAGGAATATTTCTCGACTTGTTGTTTGTTCATATCACTATCAAACAATCGACTTAGATCAAAAACGATATTTTTACTGATAGCCTTGATATCCAAGTAATTTTTTGAACATAAGATGCTGATGACCTTATCGATATCACTGGTATCACAATGACATTTGGCTGCTAGATATTCGAGATTTACCGGTATATCATTGACATTGCAAAAATCGATAAGCAAGACCACCAAAGCCTCAAAGTGTGAAAGTTGAAGATTTTCAAGATTATCTAAGACCCAATCGCGACGATTGACATAATTTTGTTTATACCATTTCATTTTGTTTCTCCTTAAAACCATTTGCGTATCTTGTATTATAGCATCAATATGTTCTATCATAAACATAATTTATTTGTCATTGCATGATGACATAAAAATTGCATCTAAAGCTTAAAAATGTTATCATTTATCTTGATCTTGGAGGTTAAGATGTTCAAACGTTTATTGTATTCTTTTATGGTTTTGATAGCCTTAGCTAGCATTGCGCTAGGTTTATATAGATTTTTTGAAGCAAATGATGCTCATAGCAGTTTAGCCGCTATGGATATCATGATCGAATATGATGGTGCCAGACAATATGCCTTAAGCAACGGCGATTCTTCAACGACTTACTATTTGTTTTGTACCAATAATAACGATAATTGTCAGTATATTACCAATACCTTATATTCGGCAGTTAACAGCGAACTAAAAAATAAAAGGATCGATGATATCGTCGAATATGTCAACATCCAATCTTTGGTTGATGATGGCAGCATCGATCGTTTGAGCCAAGAATGGAACATAAATAATTATCCAGCCTTTGTTAGCGTATCTAATAATTATGGTGAGCTAACGATCAATAACAGCTTAGTATGGGACGATACCAATCCATTGAGCAGCAATGATATCCTTAATTGGTTGGCATTGAACGGCCAATATGATGGCGAAATGATCGAAGAGGTACTAATGCCATGATCAAAGCTCTTTTCTTTGACGTAGACGATACTTTGCTGGCATTTGAACCAAGTGCCCATCAAGCATACAAAAACAGCTGTGAAGCCTTTAAAATCCCTTATAATGAACAATTATATCAAAAATATACCGTAATCAATCATCAATTATGGCATCAACATGATCTAGGCAAGATCAGCCGTCACGATCTAATGCTCAAACGGCATCTGATGATCTTCGGCGATGACTTTGACGCTGTCAGCTTCAACGACATGTTCTTAGATCAGATTTCCAAACAAATATTTCTAATTGATGGCGCTACGGAGGTCATCCGCTCGCTTAGTAAAAAGTATGCATTATTCGTAGCATCTAACAGCGAATATAATCTTCAAAGCCAACGCCTGCAAAAAGCTGGCTTAAAAGCTTATTTCAAGGATATATACTGCTCCAAAGAAATTGGCCATGCCAAGCCTGAAAAAGCCTTCTTTGACCATTGTATCAAGGCATCAGGCTATAACGCCGATGACATCATGATGATTGGTGATAATCCATTGACCGATATTCAAGGCGCTCAAAAAGCCAACTTAAAAACCTGTTACTTTAACTGGCAAAACCAGGAAAAACAACAGGTCAAATGCGATTTAGAAATTACTAAACTAACAGAATTATTAGGATCGTTATGATCCTTTTTTTATAGTTGAGAAACCAGTTGCTGACACCACTTAGCACTGCGCGCACTTGCTTTTTCAATATATTCTTCAAAAGAGATCACGCTATTGCCATGAGCACATACATCAGACAATGAACGAATGATCACAAAAGGCTTATTAAAATGTTTACAAGCTTGTGCGATGGCCGAGCCTTCCATTTCAGCACATAAGGCTTGAGGATAAGCTTTTTTTATCCTTTCAATTTGCCAAGGCTCATGAACAAAGGTATCACCAGTAGCAACCAATCCCACATGGACATGGGGATCATCGCCAATGATGGCTTGCGCCAGCTGCACGAACCTTTCGTCAGCTTTATAAGCTACCTTAGGATTATCGATCTGCTTATCCCAGCCGGGAACATCAAGATCATAATTGCAAACATGCGTACCTATGACGACATCTAGTACTTCCTGGCTTTCTTCCAAGCCGCCTGCCGTACCAATGTTGATCGCCCCATCGATCTGATAATTTTCTAACAAGATCGTCGTTGATATCGCTGCCGCGCATTTAGCTACACCACTTTTCATGATGACCACCTTGCGGTCAGTTAATGTTGCTTCATAAAAATCAATGCCATGAATTACTTTTTTTTCATAAGCTGAAGTTAGATCTAATATGGCTCTTACTTCTTCTTCCATTGCACCAATAATTGCTATCATATAGTTTTCTCCCCCACGATAAAGATCTTTTCGCCCATCTGGATGCCTGGTAGATCAAAATCTGTATATATCTTTAGCTTAAAGCCCCGGATCTGCAGCTCATCGATGACCTTATGCGGATCAAAGACATGTTGAACATGTTGTTCCTGGATCGTTCCATCTTTTTGATAAAAAGCAAAATGCTGATGAATGCAATCTTCATCGCTAACGATCGTCCATTGATATGGAACATCTAAGATATAGCCTTCTTCAATGAACATTTCTTTAAATTCTGCCAAGCGATCCAAGCTATGCATATCAAACAAAAAAGTGCCGCCTGAACGTAAATGATCGCTTACCCGATCAAACATCGATCGATAATCACTTAAATAATTGATGCTATCGCAAAAGCAGATGATCGTATCAAATTTGTCTTCCAGCGCAAAATCCGTCATATCTAGCTGCATGGTCTTAACCTCAGGATATTTTTGGTTAAGCTTGTGCAGCATGCTTGAGCTGATATCCGTCGCTAAAAGATCATAACCTCTTTTGGTAAGCTCATGCGAAATCTCACCTGATCCGCATGCTAATTCTAAGATCTTGTTGCCCTTGGCATGACAATCGACAAAATCGCACCATCTCAGCGTTGCTTCTTCATCTTTTACCAGAGCATCATAATAATGCGCTAAGCTATCATAGATCATAATGGCATCTTGACCCTTGGCTGATCCAGCCATAAATTTTCTAGGTTATATACATCGCGCTGACCATCAACAAAAACATGGACGATTACCGAATATAGATCGATCAAGATCCAGTCGCTTTGTTCATCGCCTTCAATGGTCCTGACATCATATCCATGCTTAAAGGCTTCATCCTTGATATTATTTACGATCGCCATCGCTTTGCGGCCATTAGATGCGCTGCAGATGACCATATAATCATTGAACGGATTTACTTTTTCCAAATTGATCACGACGATGTTCTCGCCTAAGCGATCTTCTATGGCATTATATACGACTTCTAGTAATTCCAATTTGTTTCCCCTCCACTTTTGTAATATAGGCGATTTGTTCCTTTTTTACCAGCTCAAAGCCCGCCTTTAGATTATTTTTTACAACGGCTAGCTGGTGACTAACATCATAGCCGCGTGATGGATCAAGCTTATCAGCGATAAATATGATCATCGCCAGCTGGCTAGTTTTTTCGCCGGTCGTATGATACATGATGGCTTCATACATCTTACGATCATAAATTCCTAGCCGATGGCGCATGAACCAAGCTCCAAGATATTGATGATATAACGCTGGATCTTGCGCGACATATTGCGGAAAATATACCGCCATCAGCTGTTGACAGCTTTGCTTATCAGCTTGCTTATAGATATCATGCATCAAGGCACATATTTTGACCTGTGCTTCATCCACATGGTGCCATCTGGCAATTTGTAAAGCTAAAGCGCACATGGAATGCACATGAGCCAAACGTTTGCCATGATTATGATTTTCTACGATCTTATCAAGATATAAACCACGCTTTAAGATATACCAACGGATCTTAGGCACTAAACGATAAAGTTCCCCTTGATATATCTGCTCATAAGCTTTTGTTAAATCTAAAGAAATGATCTCATCTTCCGCCATTATCTTATCAACGATAACAGCATGTCGATATGGGGCGATAGCTTTTTTGACCATCGCGATCCGTGCTTTCTTTTCCACAATGCCTGTATCTTCGATAAAAACGCCTATTTTTTTATGACGTTTGATCTCAAACATATGTTCAGCAAGAACCGGATCAAAGCGATCTTTTAAAATGATCATGGCAGCTGAATTTTTCTTTCTTTGCTTGGACGATATAAGATGATGGTTCGTCCGATCTTTTGGACGATCTCGCTGTTGGTATACATTGCCAGATCAAAAGCCAGCTCATCAAAATCGGTATCGCAGGTCTTTAAGACATTGACCTTTACCAATTCATGCGCTTCCAAAGAATCGCCTACGGTTCGATATAAATTTGGGCTTAAGCCATCTTTGCCGATCTGAAATAAAGATCGTCTGGTACTAGCCAATCCCCTTAAAAATCTTTTCTGTTTGCCACTTAGCATTAAATTGCCGCCTTTCTAAATTTAATATTTACCTCATTAGGATATTGCACGACGATATTTTGAACCTTACCGCTGATGCATATCCAGCCCAAACCATCGATGACGATATCCATCTTTTCATAAAGTTTGCTTACCTTGGTTTGGGTATATTTTTGCGCGATCGTTACCGGCACATATAATTTTCCTAAATGTTTTTGCCATTGTTCATCAGCGTTTTCTAATTTTGTCCGATGGATCTTAAGCTGATTGCCGACATAGAAGACCGCTGTGGTATGTTCACAGCCATATAGCTTGATCATTACTAGACCACCTAGGATAAAAGCCTGATCCTTGCTTAACTGAAAGATCGATGGTTTGATCTTGCTTAAAGGCATGATCTGCTTTAGCTCTTTCTCATCAACCGCCATCACCATGCTTTTTTTGACCTCGATCCCCGGCGTATCGATAAAATGATACTTCTCGATCATCACATCGATCAGATCTAAGGTAGTTCCCGGATAACGCGAAGTCGTCAAGACATCGCCTTGGCTTAGCTGATTAAGCAAGGTGCTTTTGCCCACATTGGCCTTGCCCATGACGATGATGTCTTTGGCTTGCAATTGTTCTAGTGCCTTAAAGATATCATCTTTGTTATCGATGCCCTTGCCCGTTACGATCAAGCCTTTGATCGTAATCTGATATGCTTTTAATCGTTCAAAGATAAAACGGCTAAGCTTTTCATTGCTTAAGGTATCCGGCAATAGATCACGCTTAGTAATGACCATCAAGATATCACGGCCTAATAGATGGCGATTAAGTCCTTCGATCATGCTGGCTTCAAAGTCAAAGATATCTACGACCCACATGATAACCCCTGGCTTTTGGGCAATGCTTGCTAGCACTTCATGCGTATCGATGCCCTGCTTCATCGAATACTGCAGATCATCATAATGCATCAGGCGAAAACAACGCTGACAATAATCACTGCCAGCTTTAGGGCTATAACCTAACTTTTTAGGATCTTCATTTTGGATCTGGATGCCGCAGCCTTTACATTTTGTCATAATATGCTCCTTTTTCAAATTTATCGATCTTGCGGATCACGTTTTCCATCGCTCTGGTAATCGTACCGAAGATATTATCTTTATCGATGATCGGATCGACCAAGATGCACCCGATCCCGCTGCTTTTAGCAAACAAGACATCGGTCATCAACTGATCGCCGATGATCATAACTTCATTTTTGCCAACATGATATTTCTTTTGGATCTGTTTAAAGCGCCAAGGCAGCGGCTTTAAGGAAAAAGCATAATGATCGATCTGCAAGATCTTTGCAAAATATGCGACCCGTTTGGGAACATTGTTGCTGATGATAACCGGTATGATGCCTGCTTGTTGCAAACAGCTAATAAATGAGCTGGCATCCTTATCGATCTGCCAGGTCTTGCTAGGTACTAAAGTATTGTCGATATCCACGATCAGCAGTTTGATTCCCGTAGTTTTTAAACGTTTGATATCTAAATCTTTAAAACTTTTGATATAAATATTTGGTCTAAAAATCATTTGCTTTCCCTTCTTCGGTTTATATTATACAATATTTACGATAAAAGAGGTACGATATGATTAAATGTGTGATTTTAGATTGTGACGGGTTGATGTTCGACACTGAACGAGTATCAAAAGAAAGCTGGCTAGCTTTTGGCAAAAAACATGGTTACGCCTTTGATGATGAATTCTTTATCGGTATTACCGGCGTTGGTGCCAAAGAAGCTAAGCCACAATTTGATCGTTTTCCTGGCTTAAGCGATCATCTTCCTGAACTACAAGCGATCCGTCATGAAATGATCATGAGCGAAGCCCATGATCAAGGATTAGCTAAGAAAGGATTAGAAGCTTTGCTGGAATATCTTGAGGCCAACGATTATAAGATATGCGTCGGATCCAGCAGCCGCTTGGATTATGTTCAAGAACTACTTTCGACCCTAAGCAAAACTTATCATTTTGATTTCATTTGCTGCGGCGATATGATCCAAAACCGCAAGCCTTTTCCCGATATCTTTTTAAAATGTGTTGAAAAAGTACAGCTAGAGGCCAAAGAATGCCTGGTCCTTGAAGACTCAAAAATGGGCATCATTGCTGCTCATCGCGCGGGGTGCATTGCCGGATTTATTCCGGATCTAATTGCCAAAGATGAAAGCTTTGCCCATTTGATCGATCATGAATTTACTAGCTTAGATGAGGTCATTCCTTTTTTAGCAGCGCAAAAGCATAAGGAGCTAGCTCAACATTAGCTAGATCATAGCTTTGATCATGATATAAACATCTAGCTTGACCTTGAGCTATATGCATGGTTTGCACTTGATCAGAAATATTGATTGCTACATAGATATTGTCATTTGCATACTGCCGCTTAAAAGCCATATATTGATTGTTGATAATGATATTTTCATAATCGCCATCATATAGGGCTTTTTCATTTTTATGGATCAAAGCCAAACGGCTGATATGCGCGCTAAGCTCATTATATTCCGGTTTCATGATGAACGGACGAAGATTATCATCGCTACCCTTTTGCTTGGTAGCTTCAAGTCCCCATTCGCTGCCATAATAGATGCATGGCATGCCACACATCGTAAACAGCATCACATAGACCAAAGGTAGATGCCGCGGATCTTTTAAGATGCTAGCGATCCTGGTAACATCATGATTATCAACAAAATTTAAAAGATGCTTGCCGCGATATAAACACCAATTTTCTTTGCCAAATTGCCGATTCAATGAGTGTGCGATCTCAAACATATTAAGATCGTTCATGCTTGAATAAATGCCTTTATAACATTCGTAATTGGTGCAGCTATGCAGCATTTCATCATTAACGAAGCGATTATAATCCCCATGCAACAATTCTCCGATCAGCATAAAATCATCATAGGCATTGACCTTATGGCGTAATGCTTTGATAAAATCCTGATCTAAGCTATAAGCTACATCTAAGCGCAAGCCATCGATCTTAAAATGATCATGCCAATAATCAATCGCCGCAAATAAATGTTCCCTTAGCGCTTCATTACGAAGATTAAGCTTGACCAGCTCATAATGGTTTTCCCAGCCTTCATACCAAAGATGATCATCATAGCCATTATTGCCATCCAAGTTTAGATAGAACCAATCTTGATAAGCACTTTCATGCCGATGTTCCAGCACATCCTGAAAAGCCCAAAACCCACGGCCAACATGATTAAAAACCCCATCGATGATGACCTTGATGCCTTGAGCATGCAAGGCATCAACGACGGCAGTAAAATCTTCATTGGTACCTAAACGTTCATCGATCCTAAAATAGTCTTGGGTATCATAACCATGATTATCGCTTTGAAAGATCGGTGCCAGATATAAAGCATCGATATTTAAGCGTTTAAAATGATCGATAAAATTTAAGATATGGCGAATATTATGTGGCTGCTTGCTTAAAGCACCACAAAATCCCAATGGATATATCTCATAAAAAACTTTATCATAATTCATCATTCTTCATCTCCAAACAAATTCATCATCTCATACTCGCCAACATTATTTTCTTCAACATCCTGCGAATGATCGATCATCAAGGTATCATCCTCCGGCTGATCGATGATCCGGCATTCTTCGATATCTTTTTCCAAGAACCAGCCATCATCCAAAGTTAATGGGGTGGAGAAAGTACTATCGCTGCTCATCAAAGGAATATCCTTGACTTCGATCTTTTGAATCGTATTAGCTACAAAATTAAGCTTTTCATAAAGATCAAGGCTACGCACTTCCAATAACTGCGCAGGATGAGATTTAACCAGCTTGCAGATCCTTTCACCTTTGACATAGCGCGATGTCAATGGAATATTATCATATTTGATTCGCTTCATCATGCCATTGACACAGATGAAAACGACATTGTTATAACTAGGATCAAGGACGCAGGCACTAGCTAAGACATCTTCTTTGGTCAAATTGATCGCTTTTACGCCTTGTGAGCGCGTATTGGTACTTGGAATGATATCACTGCTATAGCGATTAACAAAACCGCTACGGCTAGCTACGATGACATCCTGATGTGCATAACAAATAAAGGCCTTGACCAGCTCATCGCCTTTTTTGATCTTCATCCCGCAAACGACCTTATTATTACGAGTCACATCAAACTGTACGACCGGAGTCTTTTTGATATGGCCCTTAGCGCTTACCGTAATGATCCAGGCATAGGTATTAAAGTTTTTTATCACGATCGCGCTGACGATCTTTTCCTGCGCATCGATCTTGATATATTTATTGATATGCATGCCGATATCTTTCCACTTAGCTTCGTCGATCTGATATACCGGCAAATACGCATAATTCCCCTGATTGGTAAACAACAGCAAGGTATCTAAGGTATCGACCTCCTTGATACCGATGATCTGATCGGTATCCTTGCGACCGGTAATATTATCGGTCGAATTAAAGGAACGCAAGGAAACTTTCTTGATATAACCATCACGGCTTACGGTGATCATGACCCTCTCATTAGCGATCATGCTTGTTTTATCAATTACGATCTCTTGGATCTCATCTTCGATCATGCTTTTACGTGGTTTTCCATACTCTTCTTTTATTTCTTTTAGTTCATTGATGATGACCCTATCCATTACATGCTTATTAGCTAAGATAGCTTTGGTTTCTTCGATCTTATTGACCAATAAGGCAAATTCATCACGCAACTGCTTGATATCCGTATTGCTTAAACGATATAGCCGCATCGTAACGATCGCTTCAGCCTGCGCTTCGCTAAAATCAAAACGCTTGATCAGATTAAGCTTTGAATCCTGCTTATCTTTGGAATGGCGGATGATCGCAATGATCTCATCCATGATCGAAACGGCACGCATCAAACCTTCGATGATATGACAGCGGCTTTCCATCTTGGCTAATTCATAGCGGCTTCTTTTGGTTACGACATCTTCACGATGGGCAATAAAGCAATCGATCAGATCGATGACCCCTACCTGTTTAGGGGTTTTATCGATGATAGCGATCATATTATAGTTATAGTAAATCTGCAGATCGGTATTTTTATAAAAATAATTAAGGATCTGCTGCGCATTAGCTTCTTTTTTGATATCAACGACGATCTTCAAGCCATTACGATCAGACTCATCCCGAACATCGATGATGCCATCGATATCCTTGGACATCCTGATCTCATCCATCTTTTTGACCATATTGATCTTGATGACCTCATAAGGAATTTCTGTGATGGCGATCTGCTGGATCGTTTTGGTTTGAACGATCTGCGCTTTTGATCTAACGACTACCCGTCCTTTTCCTGTTTTAAAAGCATCCAATATTCCTTTTTTACCTTGCACGATGCCGCCAGTTGGAAAATCTGGACCAGGCATGATCTGCATGATCTCTTCTAAGGAACACTGCGGATTTTGGATGCGATAGATCGTCGCTTGGATGACTTCTGCCAAATTGTGCGGAGCGATATTGGTCGCATATCCCGCAGCAATACCGGTCGCGCCATTGACCAACAAGGTTGGAAATCTTGCTGGCAAGACCGTTGGCTCATTTTCGGTATCGTCAAAGTTTGGCGCAAACTCTACCGTATCTTTATCAAGATCAACCTCCATGGTACTGGCGATCTTGCTTAAACGCGCTTCGGTATAACGCATGGCTGCAGCCGGATCATCATCGATCGAACCATTATTGCCATGCATCTCGATCAGCGGATAATTGATCTTCCATTCTTGCGACATCCTGACCATGGCATCATAAACGCTGCTATCGCCATGCGGATGATAATTACCGATGACCAAACCTACGGTTTTCGCTGATTTACGAAAAGCATGATCATAGGTATTGCCTTCATGGAACATCGCATATAAGATACGCCGTTGAACCGGCTTCAAGCCATCGCGCGCATCTGGCAACGCCCTTTCTTGGATGATATATTTTGAATAACGGGAAAAACGATCAGACATGATGTTTTCTAACGGTGTGCTGATCAATGTACTATCATGAATTTCTTGTTTTTTTACCATCTTATTCCACCTTATAATCGTCTTCTAGGGTAAAGCTAACATTCTCTTCGATCCATTCACGGCGGGCATTGGCCTTATCGCCCATCAAGGTCGAAACATTTTTTTCTGCCAGCATCATGTCATCGATGCTGACCTGGATCAAGGTCCTGGTCTGCGGATTCATCGTCGTATCCCATAGCTGTGAAGCATTCATCTCACCAAGTCCTTTATAACGTTGGATCTCTACCTTGCCCAAGTTCTTCTTTAATCGTTCCAATTCTTCATCTGTGTAACAATAATGCACATCCTTGCCTTTGCTGACCTTATACAGCGGCGGATTTGCGATATACACCATGCCCTGTTCGATCAAAGGTCGCATGAAGCGGAAAAAGAACGTCAAAAGCAAGATCTGGATATGCGCTCCATCATCATCAGCATCGGTCATGATGATGATCTTTTGATAGTTGGCATCCTTATATTCAAAGGTCGATCCCACCCCTGCCCCTAAGGCATGGATGATCGTATTTAATTCTTCATTTTTTTCAATATCCGCCATCGAACATTTCTCCGTATTCAAGACCTTACCTCTAAGCGGTAAAATTGCTTGATATTTGGAATCACGCCCTTGTTTGGCGCTGCCGCCGGCTGAATCACCTTCGACCAAAAATAATTCTTTCTTGCTGCTATCCTTGGATTGAGCCGGTGCCAGCTTACCGCTCAACACTTTTTCGCTTTTATTGCCTTTTTTGCCTTTGCGTGCTTCTTCTCGAGCTTTACGAGCGGCCTCTCTAGCTAACGACGCTTTTTGCATCTTCTTGATCAAGCTTTCAGCAATCTCTTTATTTTCTTCCAAAAAGAAGCTGATCTTCTCATAAGCCAAGCTTTCACAAGCAGTCTTGGCGGCAGGACTTCCCAGTTTTCCTTTGGTCTGCCCTTCAAATTGCAACAGATCTTCAGGGATCGAACAGCTGATGATCGTGGTCAAGCCTTCACGAACATCGCTGCCTTCAAAATTCTTATCCTTTGCTTTTAGGATCCCATATTTTTTGGCATAATCATTGACGGCCTTGGTAATACCGCTTTTGAAACCAACTTCATGCGTACCGCCATCAATGGTCCTTACCAAGTTTACAAAGCTAAAAATATTCTCTTGATAATCATCAGTATATTGCATGGCTACGCTTACGGCGATGCCATTACTATCCCCACTAAAGCAAATAGGTTTGGTCAAGGTGGAGCGATCATCATTCAAATATTCCAAAAATGATACCAAACCATTTTCATAGATGAAAACATCATGTTTATTGCTGCGCTGATCCTCAACGCTAAAGCTAACCCCGCTCAGCAAAAAAGCGGTTTCTCTGGCTCTTTCACAGATCGTACCATAGTTAAAATTGGTCGTAGAAAAGATCGTAGCGTCAGGTTTGAAAGTAACCTTGCTGCCGGTTTTTTTGGTCGTGCCGATCGTTTCCAGCTTGCCGATTTTTTTACCACCATCTTCAAAGCGCATGCGATGGATCATTTTGCCATCACATACTTCGACCTCTAACCATTGGCTCAAGGCATTGACCACGCTGGCCCCTACGCCATGTAAACCGCCTGAGGTCTTATAGCCACCTTGTGAAGTAAATTTCCCTCCGGCATGTAAGATCGTAAAGATGACCTGTAAGGTATTGACTCCGGAGCTATGCATGCCCGTAGGCATACCGCGCCCTTCATCGCTAACGCTGATGGAGCCATCTTTGCCAATGACGATCTTGATATTTTTTCCATAGCCGTTCAATGCTTCATCAACGGCATTATCAACGATTTCCCAGATCAGATGATGAAGCCCGCGGCTGTCGGTCGAACCAATATACATACCTGGTCTTTTACGTACGGCTTCCAATCCTTCTAGGATCTGTATGCTATTATCATCATATTTTTTCTGTGTCATATTCATCACCATTTCACCTAGTTATTATACCTAAATTCCTATTTTTAAACAATTAAAAAGTATGGATCGCTCCATACCTAGATCTGCATATATCGCTTGATGATCGCACTGATGATATCGCTAGCCAAGATAGGATCATCGTTGCAAACAACATATTTATACTGCGGGATAAGCTCCATCTCTTTCTTAGCCTTTTCCAAGCGCTGCTGAACGATTTCTTCTGGTTCGCTCGCACGGCCACGGATCCTTTTTGCCAGTTCATCCATCGAAGGCGGAATGATAAAGATGCTTAAGGCATCTGGGCATTTCTCTTTGACTTGCATTGCCCCTTGCACCTCGATCTCCAGCAAAACATTGCGTCCTTCATTGCGTAGCTTTTCCACATATGCTTTAGGTGTGCCATACATATTACCGACAAATTCAGCATGCTCCAGCAATTCCCCCTCAGCTATGGCTTTGTTAAATTCATCCTTGCTGACAAAGAAATAATTAACACCATCTTGTTCGCCTGAACGCGGTGATCTTGTCGTCATCGAGATCGAATAGCTCAGCTTAAGATCTTCATTTTTTACTAATTCTTTGATTACCGTGCCCTTGCCAACACCGCTAGGTCCGCTTAGCACGATCAATAATCCTTTTTTCACGCCTATTTCCTCATTTCTTACAAATATGATACCTTAGAAATCATTATTTGCAACAAAAACTTTTTTATGATCATAATTTTTGCTAAAATAATAAAAGTTAGCAAGGAGGTATGATCATGGCTCTTGATGCAATCATGATTTCTAAGCTTATTCCTGATATCCAAGCTATCTTGCCTTGTCGGATCAATAAGATCTATCAGATCAGCAAGACCGAGCTTTTATTTCAGCTAAAGACCCATAATGGCAAAAATCAGCTTTTGATTTCTTGTCATTCGCTATACAATCGCTTTAATTTAAGCCAACGTAAATTTCCCACTCCAGAAGAACCAGGAAATTTTGTGATGCTGTTACGTAAATATCTAGAAGGAGCCAGCATTTTAAGCTTGACCCAAGAAAATTTGGACCGTCACCTAAAGATGGAAGTATCTTTTACCAATGATATTGGTGATCGGGTCAAATGGTTCTTAAGCATCGAGCTAATGGGCAAATATGCCAATGTCATCTTGGTCAATGATCAAGGCATCATCGTAGATGCCCTAAAAAGGATACCTCCTTTTGAAAACAATCAAAGGACCATCCATCCCGGGGCAAAATTCAAGGAGATCGACCCGCAAGCTAAAAACGATCCCTTTATAACAACGATATATGACCATCAGCTGCCTTTAACCAAACAATTTCTTGGCTTTTCTCCTTTATTAGAACAAGAGGTCCGCTACCGTTTGGATCATGGGCAAAGCTTTGCCGACATCATGCAAGAAATCAAAAGCTCGCAAAAACTATATATTGCCAAGCAGCAAGATGAAGCCATCTTCCATTGCATCGAGCTAAGACACCTTGGGCCTAATGTCAGCTATGCGCTACATGAAGGTTTGGATGTTGTCTATTATCATTTGGAAGAAAAAGATAGGATCAAGCAGATCAGTGGCGATATCTTTAAATTTGTCAAAGCGCAGATCAAGCATTACAGCAATAAGCTGCCTAAGTTGTTAGAAGCCTATGATGAATCGCTAGAATGCGATATCTGGAAAGAATATGGCGATCTGCTTTATACCTATAATATCACGGATACCAAAGGCCAACGCTCGATCACCTTAAAATCTTTCAGTGATGACTCTTCGATCAAGATCCCGCTAGACCCTAAATTAGACGGCAAACAAAATGCTAATAAATGCTATACCAAATATCATAAACAAAAAAAGGCGCAGGATCATCTTTTGCAGCAGATCAAGATCACCCAAGATGAACTAGATTATTTTACTGGCATCAAACAGCAGCTAGAAATAGCCGAGTTCAATGATGCCAAAGAAATCAAGGAAGAACTGATAAAGCTAGGCTATCTAAAAAAACCGCAGCAAAAGATCCGTAAAACCAAGAAAGAAGAAGCACCAAAATACTCGATATGCCATATCGACAACACGCGTATCCTATATGGCAAAAATAACCTGCAAAACGATTATCTAACCTTCAAATTAGCCAACAAGAACGATATGTGGTTCCATGCCAAAGATTATCATGGTTCTCACGTCATCGTTCAAGGTGAGATCAATGAAAAGATCATTCGTCTAGCTGCTAATATCGCGGCATATTACTCTAGCGGACGTATGTCTAGTTCCGTACCAGTAAATTATTGCTATGTCAAAAATCTTAAAAAGATCCCGCAGGCAAAACCGGGAATGGTACAGTTAACGACCTATAAAACGATCTATATCGATCCCGATATCGAACTTATCAGCAATGCTATAAAAAATCATAATTAAAAAAACAATGCTCACCATTATCAACGGTGAGCATTATTTTTAATGTCTTTCATTAGCTAATTTTAATAATTGTTTGACCTCAAAAGGCTTCAAGATCCGATATTCTCCTGGTTTTAGATCATTGACCTGAAGAAAACCTATAGCTTTACGATTTAGTTTTCTTACTTCTAGTCCAAAGTATTCGATCATCCTTTTGACCTGGCGGTTACGTCCTTCTAAGATCGTAAGTTCGATCTTACAGCTATTTTTTTCATAATTTCGATTGGTTACCCAAACCTTAGCTGGCAAGGTCATGCCATCTTCCAGCATGATGCCTTTTTCTAATTCTTTGATCTGTTCAGTAGTCAGCATGCCTTTGATGCTAACTTCATATACTTTTTTGATATGATAGCGAGGATGGATGATCTGATTGGCAAAATCACCATCATTGGTCAAGATCAAAACCCCAGTAGTATCAAAATCTAAACGGCCAACGCTAAAGACGCGCTGCGGTATATCTAAATGATCATTGATCGTTGGACGATCAAACTCATCGCTAGCGGTACACAAGGTATTTTTAGGCTTGTTCATGACAAAATATACCTTATCTTCTTTTTGGATCTTTTTGCCGTCAACTTCGATGATGCTGCCCTTTTTAGCTTTATAACCTAATTCCGTAATTACTTCGCCATCGACCTTTACGCGTCCTTCGACGATCATTTGTTCTGCTTTGCGGCGTGAAGCAATGCCGGCTTGTGCAATAATCTTTTGTAATCTTTCCATATCTTATCTCCTAATGTTTGTTCTTGGTATTTCCCCAATAAGTACTGCCAGCCTTGCTGAAATCATTCTTGATCACACAAGGAACCATTAAAAATCGTTCATCATGGGCAGCCAAGATCGCTAAAGCGTTTAAGCGCTTATGACCATCTACACATTCATATAAATCATCATCGATTTGTCGTACCTTGATGGCTATGGCAATGCCTCGCTCAGCTATGCTTTCAAGCAGTTCGGGCGCTATCGTCATCTTCTGATATTTGATCTTGTTTAATGCGACGTTTTTTTGAATCATACTTCATCCTTCTATTGATCTTTAGTGCGATCATGATCATGATCACGATCATTAAGATGCCAAAGGCGGCAAAGCCAATGATCGTCAAAATATCGGTTTCGCTATTTTCTTGATTGATCGTTTCTTGGATATCTGCTTGCGCATAATCATTAGCACTCGTTTTTGATACCAATAAATAATCGGCGTTCTCATCGCTCATGAATTGTACATAGTTATCGGTCTGGGTCGTATAGCATTCTCTTACTTCACCATCTTGATAACTTAAGACCTTGAACATCTCATTTGCCCCATGGCCTTCCGGCTTGGGAATACTGATGATCATCGGTTCATCAACTTCTATTTTTTCTAAACGATTGCGGATATCGATACCAAAGGCTTCATGGATCGTATATCCATTAGCTTCAGCAACTTGCTTCAAGATATCCTGATGAGTACCGCTGGTTTTGGTCAAACTATAAAAGTCCTTTAACCAATCTTTACTTAACGAATCTTTTAAGGGAATGACCAGCGATAAGCCGCTGACGCTGATATCGCTGCTAACCCGATACTGGATCATGCCATCGATAGCTGCGTACATCAGCTTATCTAAAGCTCTTAATTTTTCAAAGCTTAAATATGGTTGGATACCTTCGTTGATCTGTTGCTTAAGATCTAAGATCCTTGTTTTATCCTCATCAGTTAAAGCGTTTGGATCAAGGGTAAGGATATCATCGATCTGGGCGGTTATCTCCTTGCGTAGATCATCTAATTCTTGCGATACGCTGATGGGATAAGTAACGGTGGTTCCACCATATGTAACCAATACTTCCTGATCAGAAGCGCTTGATAGATCATAGCCGGAAACCATCGCAGTGGTAAGCTGCACTTCCTCGCTGCTGCCATCGCTAAAATTAACTTTAAGCGTACCATCTGTTAGATCGATCCTTTCATTGACCTCATAAGCTTGTTTTGGCAAAGCAAGCATCTCAATGCTTGCTACCTCTTTATATTGGGCAACATAGACCGTTTCTTCCGTGATCGATGATAGCTGTTGATCCCAACCGATAAATAAGCCATGATCTTTGGTTGGTTCTTCGATGCTTGGTATCCCTTGCGGCATATTGTAACTGATATAAGATGAGCCATCTTTAAAAGTTCCCCCATTGGCATCAAAGCTTACATTTACATAAGTCTGCAGCTCATTGTTGCCCGCTAGCACCAATTCAATGCTATCTTGCAAGATATAACCAACATGATTCGCAAAATCATAATCATAAAGCAATTCTACCGTACTGTCTTGACCAAGACTAGCATCACTTTGGATCTTATACCAACTGTGACCATTAGCATCAAAAGCTTCTAAGATAACAAAAGCATAATCTTCATTAGCATTGCTTTGATATAAGATCTGACTGTTAAGATCAGAAAATTGATAGACATCGATCGGATCGCTATCTAAATTAATTCCTAGCGTGTAGGCATCTTTATCCTTAAACCCTAACGCTTCATCCAATTTGTAATAATATTGCGCGGCTTTTTCGCCCCAATAAGGATCAGATGCATAACTTACGTTCATGCCGCTGGCCTTATTGCCAAAGAAACCGCCATGATACTGAAACTTGCTAGGATAACAATAAGTTCCCGAAATATAATATTTAGCATGGCTATAGATGCTGGAAGGCACGCTTAAATACCGCGACGCATTTCGTTCGACATCACTGTCATAAGCCGCATGCCCAAATAAATTGTTGCGTGTAAAAGCCAATGAGCTGCGCCCATAAGCACTTTCATTCATCGCTAAAGCGATCATCATCGCAGCATTAGCCCCATATTGATACTGATATTGATAAAAGGCAAATTCACTGCCATAGAACTGTGATCTGGTCAAGCTGTCATCAGCACTATCTTTATCCATATCTTCATAACTATAGATGACATCGTCGATCAGCAAGCTTTCATGAAGATACTCTTCCATCTGCTGCTGGGTGATATTGGTCAAGGTGCGATGCGAAACAAATTGATAATAGTTATAGTATGGCTCACTAACATTGATGCTGTTGGCATAAGTATCATTTTTATAATCATCTAATAAGGTTTTGATGTCTTCATAAAAATAATGACCATCATAGCTGTAGTATGAAACATCTTGTACTAAATATGCTGGTGAAGGTCCTAAGTTGATCAAATTGCTATAATAATCATTTGCTACATCATTTTTGATCTGATGATATAGATTACCATCAATATTTTTATAGATGCTCAAACTAGTATCATTTAAAAATTCTAACGGTATGATGGTCACATCAGCAAAATCAGCGACACTAACGACTCCCGAGATCTTAAATTCTACTTTCATGTCATCGCGAGTAGTCAAATAAGCACCATCATTGCCATAACAGCCATTAACATAGTTACTGCTGCCATCTATTTTATTAACAAATTCCACATTGACATCACAAGCATCGCTTTTATGCAAAGCTACGATGCCATGCTCAACTTTATAAAATATGCCATCTTTGGTAATGCCCAAATTATCATAATGATCTTTTTCCTGTTCAAAAAGGGTCAAAGCACTGTTAAAATCATCGGCTTGTGTGATGGTCGTTATTCCATCGCTATCCACACTTACAAGCGCATAATTTTCATCATATATGATATCTTCAAAGCCAAGCGCATAGACGCCATCGCTTAAAAGCAATATAGATAATATCAAGCTTATAATTTTTTTCATCTTTTTACCTCGCCCTTTATTATAAGCAATTTTAACCTGCTATTTCAAGAAATTCTGTGGTGCCATCTCTAATTCTAAAAGATAGCGCTTGATATCTAACCCTAAGCCAAAGCCTCCTAAGCTGCCATCCGCCTTGATTACCCGATGGCAAGGAACAACCAGTAGCAATTCATTTTGATGCATGACATTACCAATAAAACGTGCAGCTTTTGGCATAGTACAGCGAATTGCTAGCTCTTTATAAGAAATTGTGGTCCCATATGGAACCATACGTAACTGCTCATATATCTCATTATAACGACCAATCTTGATCGGAAAAGTAAATATCCTGCGTTTGTGGTCAAAATATTCTGCTATCTGTTGACAAGCCATATCCAATAGTTTACTGCTTTCGTTGCTGATAACATCACTTTTAACGATCTTGATGATAGCACCATCGTCTTCGGTTATAGCTAATTGACCAATGGGCGTATTGATAACCTTTGTCTTCATCTATTTCTCCTCTTTATGCTATTATATACCAAAAGGAGCATGCAATATGGAGCTAATTGCCTATCAAGATAAAAAATATCTGTGTTTTAATCAAAAGATCCAAAATACTAATTATCCGCTAATCGGTATTCCTATCCCTACCCTCAAAAAAATTGCAAAAAAGCTTGATCTATCTTATCTTGAACAAGAACATCATTATTTTGAAGAAACCCAGAAACCCAGCTTGAAGGGATCATCATCGCCAACAGCAAGCTAAGCTTCGAAGAACTCAAACCTTATCTTGATAAACATCTGCAAAAGATCGATAATTGGGGATTATGCGATGGTCTAGTAAGCGATCTTAAAAAACATGTTCATAAAAATATGGATGACTTCTTCGTTTATTGCTGCCAACAAAACGGCAACAGTGAATACCACACTCGCTTCATGATCGTCATGTTTCTGCGTTATTATCTAAATACCTCATATCTATCTTCCATCATTGAAATTATCAAAGATATCAAAATACATACCTATTATATCGACATGGCAATCGCCTGGTTGATCTGTGAATTAGTTATCGTTGATTACCATAAAGGCAAAAGGCTTTTTGCATATTTTGGCCAAGATATCCAAAAGCTTTCACGCCGCAAGATCCTTGACTCATACCGTATACCTTCAACGATCAAAGACCAATATAGATGAAAAAAAGCTCGCTTGATTGCGAGCTTTTGAAGTTCAGAAGATTTATCTTTTAACTTTAAATTAAGCGTGCCAAGGAACTGGTACCAATGTGGTGTAATCACCAGACCAGATACCGAATACACAACCAACGATACCGATTACTAATAGTAATGCGATACATTTGATTGGTGTCCATCCCTTTTTCTTGATCAAGAAATAGCACATCATAGTTAATGCTAATGGGATCAATGCAGGTAAGATACCATTTAATAATCCTTGGATATCGATGAAGTTAGCAACTTCTGCGCCAGTTTCATCAATAGTAGTACCATTAGGAATCATCATTCCTAGAGTAGTAGCACCATAGTTACATGTCAAAGCACCAACTACGAATACACCTAGCATACTAGCTGCATGAGTGAATTCTTTAGCGTTCTTAGTTAATAATGTAATAGCTTGAGTTCCTAAAGAATAAG
>CASGCC010000004.1 GCA_949299585.1 uncultured Bacillota bacterium
AGCATTTCATCGGCGAATATAGCTATGCTTGCCATAGTGAAACTAGCAAGTTGCCAGGTTATCCTTTACACCAGGGTTTATTCTCTGGTGTTTTTTTGTTATAGGAGGATCATATGATCAAAGCAATCTTATTTGATTATGATGGTACATTGTCAAATAGACTATTAAGTGCCTACCGTAAGTATCAAGATGTCGTTAAACAGCTATTTCCAGATCTGCCTTGCGATTCCATCGAATTTGAGGGCATCGTACAACGCATGATGACATGGGATGAATACGGAACGATTGCCAAAAGCCATGTCTATGAACAATTGTCTGCAAAATATGATCTTGATCTTGATATTGATCATTGGGTCAAAGAATGGTATGACACCTTTCACTTATTTAATGTCTTACAAGATGATTGTCATGAAGTACTTGAAAGACTTCATCAACGCTATAAGATCGGATGCATCACCAATGGACCGGTAGATACGCAAATGTTAAAGCTTGAACATACACAGGTAATCAAACATTTTGATGTTTGCTTGATATCTAAAGCAATTGGCATTGATAAACCTGACCCTCGTATTTTTGAGCTAGCTGCTCAAAAGCTAGGACTTCGATGCGACGAGATTGCTTACGTTGGAGATAATTTTTATGCCGATGTAGTTGGAGCCATGCGCTGTGGCATGATGCCGATTTGGTTCTTTACTGATCAAAAACGAATAAGTGATATACCGGTTAAGCGCATATATGAATTTAGGGAATTATTGGATATATTTTAAAAGCCATGAGGATAATTACTCATGGCTTTTCTTTATAAAATATAAGATATCATCGATGACATAATCTTTGCAGCTTTTATCATCTAAAAGGCGATGCTGGCCTCCAGAAAATGTAATTAGCATCTTCTCTTTAGCAGGAATTTTTTTCATAAGCTTATAGCTGCTAGAAACATTGATTACCTCATCTTCCGCGCAGTGCAATAATAAGCAGGGGATCTTGATGCGTTCTACGCAGCTTTTGGTATTATCTACCAGTTCGCGAAAGCAATCCTTGAAAGCTTGGGGAATAGCTTGCGATTTATTGCGCTTAAAGATATAATCGATAACATTATCGATATTCATATAATCATAGGCGCATGCCAACAGGATGACCTTGCTTACCTTGGCTTTATTGGCTAGATAACTAGCAATGATCCCGCCCATGGAAAAACCGATCAAAATGATTTGATCATAGTCATTTTGAATATTGTTGATGACCTTCTCGGCATTGAAGATCCAATTGCCCCACTCGACATCGCTGGGGTTATCAAGATCAAATAATTTAGGGATAAATACCTTATAACCTGCCTTTTCTAGGGGCACAAGAAGATTTGAGAACTCTTTTGGGCCTCTTAGCCCAAAGCCATGGATACAAACCACAGCACTATTTGCCTTTTTTTGGAATATTTTCATATATTAATTATAATATTTCCATAAAATTTAGTCAAAAAAATGGTAATTTTCCATACAGAAAAATGTTTAGGAAAAAAGTGTGAAAAACCTTAAAAAAAGGCTTGCAATAGGAACATTTTAATAGTATTATATATAGGCATTCGCGCGGACATGGGAGGTTGCTGGCACACTGAGACACGTTGTCACAGAGCGATAACCAGGTAATTCACATCGAGCGAACTATCCGCAGGATAGATGAAAACAAGGAGGAAAATTTCATGGCAAAAAATTCAGTAAGGATTCGTTTGAAAGCTTACGAACATCGTAATCTAGATGCAGCAAGCGAAAAGATCGTTTCAACTGCAAACAATCACGGTGCAAAAAAGATCGTTGGTCCAGTTCCACTACCAACTGAAAAACAAGTGGTAACCGTTTTAAGAGCTGTTCACAAATATAAAGATTCTCGTGAACAATTCGAAATTAGAACACATAAACGTTTGATCGAAATCATCGGACCTAGCGCAGAAACAATCGAAGCATTGAGCCGTTTGGATCTACCTAGTGGAGTTGATATCGAAATCAAGCTTTAGTAGAAAAGGAGAAAAAGAACACGTATGAAAGGTATATTAGGTCGTAAACTTGGCATGACCCAAGTGTTTACAGCTGAAGGCCAATTGATTCCTGTTACAGTAGTTGAATGTACACCAAACGTCGTACTTCAAAAGAAAACTGTTGAGAACGATGGATATGAAGCTGTTCAGTTAGGTTTTGAAGATGTTAAAGAAACAAGAGCTAACAAAGCTGAATTAGGTCACGCTAAAAAAGCAAACACAGGCGCTAAGAAATTCATCCGCGAAATTAGAGGTAACGGCATGATGGATCTTGAAGTTGGCGCTGAAGTAAAAGTTGATATCTTTTCCGCTGGTGATATCGTAGATGTAACTGGTGTATCAAAAGGTAAAGGCTACAAAGGAACAATCGTTAGAAACAATGCAACTATTGGCCCTAAATCACACGGTGCTGGTCCTAGCCACCGCAGCGTTGGTTCATTAGCTACAACTGGTAGAAATAACGGTCGTATCGAAAAGAACACACCAATGCCTGGACATGAAGGCTGCTACACCACTACAAATCAAAATTTAGAAATTATCAAAGTTGATGCTGAAAACAACTATATGTTGATCAAAGGAAACGTACCTGGACCTAAAAAGGCTATGGTCATCGTTAAAACAACAGTTAAAGGTGTGAAGAACGTTGCACCAAAAGAGTTGTTAAGCTACGAAACAAAGGAGGTTAAATAATGCCAAAGATGGATATTTATAACCTAGAGGCCAAAGTAGTTGGCTCTATGGAGTTAGCTGATGCAGTATTTAACATCGAACCTAACACTCAGGCAATCTTTGATGCAGTATTGTTACAGCAAGCTAGCATGCGTCAAGGAACTCATAAGACCAAGACTCGTACGGAAGTATCTGGAGGCGGCAAAAAACCTTTCAGACAAAAAGGTACTGGTCGTGCTAGACAAGGTAGTACACGTGCTACCCAATGGAGAGGCGGCGGTATCGCATTTGGACCTACTCCAAGAAGCTATGGTTTCAAATTGAACCGTAAAGTTAGAAGATTGGCTTTAAGATCTGCTTTGAGCAGCAAGGTTGCATCAAACAATGTAACTGTATTGGAAAACATCAAATTTGAAGAAATCAAGACGAAGAAATTCGTAGAAGTTATGAAAGCATTCAACTTCGAAAGAAAAACTTTGTTCGTAGTTGATATCGAAGAAGAATTTGACAATGCTTTCTTGTCAATGAGAAACATTCCAAATGCAATGATGCTTACTGTTGAAACATTAAATGTATACGACATCGTTAATGCTGATCAAGTAGTAATTACCAAAGCTGCAGCTGAAAAAGCACAGGAGGTATTTGCATAATGTCAAACGCAAGAGACATCATCATCCGTCCTATCATCACTGAAAAAACGATGAAATTAATGGACAGTGATAATAAAGTAACATTTGAGGTTGCTAAGGGTACCAATAAGACAGCTATCCGTCAGGCAATCGAAGAGATCTATAACATCAAACCTGTATCGGTCAATGTTGTTAATGTTCGTCCTAAGACAAAACGTGTTGGTAAATACGTTGGTAAGACAAGCGCTTATAAAAAAGCTATCGTTAAATTACCTGAAGGACAAGATATCGAATTATTCGGTAAATAAGATCTAAAGATATCGGAGGAAGTCGCTATCTCCGGAAAATTGCGAAAGGAAGGAAAAAATAATGGCTATTAAAAAATATAAACCAACGACACCTGGTCGTCGTGGCATGAGCACATTGGTAAATGAAGAAATTACTAAAAGTACTCCTGAACGTTCATTGTTAGCTCCTTTAAAATCTAAAGGTGGACGTAATAACAATGGTCGTATCACGACTCGTCATCAAGGTGGCGGTCATAAACGTCAATATCGTATCATTGACTTTAAACGTAACAAAGACAATATCCCTGCAGTAGTTGCTGCAATTGAATACGATCCAAATCGTAGTGCTAACATTGCTTTATTGCACTATGTTGATGGTGAAAAAAGATACATCATCGCTCCAAAAGGCTTAACTGTTGGAACGAAGGTCGTTTCTGGCGAAAGCTGCGATATCAAAGTTGGTAACGCTTTGGAAATGAAAAACATCCCTGAAGGTACAGTAGTTCACAATGTTGAATTAACTCCAGGCAAAGGTGGACAATTAGCAAGATCTGCTGGATGTTCTGCACAGATCCTTGGTATGGAAGGCAGATATGTAACGATCCGCTTATCTTCTGGTGAAGTTAGAAAAGTATTGAACAACTGCCGTGCAACGATCGGTACAGTTGGTAATGAAGATTATAATCTAGTTAATATCGGTAAAGCTGGTAGATCTAGATGGATGGGTATCCGTCCTACCGTTCGTGGTTCGGTTATGAACCCTTGCGATCACCCTCATGGTGGTGGTGAAGGCCGTACTCCTATCGGACGTAAGTCTCCAATGACACCTTGGGGCAAAAAGGCTATGGGTATCAAAACTCGTAAAACTAAGAAACAATCTTCTAAGTTGATTGTTAGAGGCCGTAACGGTAAATAAGGAAGGGAGAAAGTAAATGACACGTAGTTTAAAAAAGGGTCCGTTCTGTGATGAACATTTAATGAAAAAAGTTGATGCCTTAAACGCTTCTGGTAAAAAAGAAGTTATCAAGACTTGGTCACGTAGATCAACTATTTTCCCTAGCTTTGTTGAACACACATTTGCAGTTCACAATGGTAAAGAACATGTTCCTGTATATGTAACAGAAGATATGGTAGGACATAAGCTTGGTGAGTTTGTGGCTACTCGTAAATTCGGTGGACATGGCGACGATAAGAAAGCATAAGAAAAGGAGATAAAAAGATGGAAGTTAAAGCAGTAGCAAAGACCGTACGCATCGCTCCTCGTAAAGTAAGACTTGTGCTAGATCTTGTTAGAGGAAAAGATGCTCAAGAAGCATTGGCAATTTTGAAATTTACACCTAACCATGCAGCTGCCGAAGTTAGCAAGGTTGTAAAATCAGCTGTTGCGAATGCAAAAAACAATCATCAATTAGATGAAAACAAATTATATATCAAAGCATGTTACGCAGACGAAGGCGTTACGATGAAACGTTGGATGCCTCGTGCAAAAGGTAATGCTTCACAAATTCTAAAAAGAACCAGCCACATCACGGTAGTGGTTGCAGAAAGATAAGGAAGGGAGTTCAATATGGGTCAAAAAGTAAGTCCAATTGGTATGCGTGTTGGCGTAATTCGTGATTGGGAATCAAGATGGTACGCTAACGATGCAGATTATGGCACATTATTAAATGAAGATATCAAGATTCGTGAATTTATCTTTAAACAACTAAAAGACGCATATGTTTCTAGAGTAGAAATCGAACGTACTTCTAAGAACAATGTTAAAGTTATCATTCGTGCAGCAAGACCTGGCGTAATCGTTAGCAAAGATGCTGAAGGAAAAGATAAGATTCAAGGCTTGAAGAATAAATTAAGCAAATTAACAAAAGGTAAAGAAGTTAAGATCGACATCGTTGAAGTTGCAAACCCTGATCTAGATGCTCACTTGGTAGCAAGAAAGATCGCTGAAGGTTTGGAACAACGTCAATCTTTCCGTATCTGCCAAAAGAAAGCTATCCAACAAACGATGAGATCTGGTGCTAAGGGTATCAAAACTTTGGTATCTGGACGTTTAGGTGGAGCTGATATTGCTCGTGGTGAAGGTTATTCAGAAGGTATCGTTCCTTTGCATACCTTAAGAAGTGATATTGACTATGCATGGTATGAAGCTGATACGACATTTGGTAAGCTAGGCGTTAAAGTATGGATCTGCCGTGGTGAAGTTCTTCCTGGTGAAATGGTTAAAGAACCTGAAGCAGTTAAACATGCACCAAATAACCGCAGAAATCGTTATGATCGTCGTCCTCGCAACCAAAGACCTAGAGTTGAAGCTAAGCAAGCTGAAGCAAAAGCTGAAGCTCCTGCTGTCGCTGAAGGAGGTAATTAATTATGTTGATGCCTAATAGAACTAAATATAGAAGACCTCATAGATTAAGCTATGAAGGTAGATCAAAAGCTGGTCGTGAGATCGTTTTTGGTGAATTCGGCTTGGTTGCTGAAGAAGGCGCTTATATTTCTAACCGTCAGATCGAAGCAGCCCGTGTTGCTATGACACGTTATATGAACCGTGGTGGTCAAGTATGGATCAAGATCTTCCCTCACTTGGCAATCACTAAAAAACCACTTGAAGTACGTATGGGATCAGGTAAAGGTGCTCCTGAAGGATGGGTAGCAGTAGTTCAACCTGGTAGAGTTATGTTCGAAATTGGTGGCGTTAGCGAAGAAGTTGCTAGGGAAGCTTTGAGACTTGCTCAGCACAAGCTACCAATCAAAACAAGATTTGTTAAGAAAGGACAGGAGGCAAAATAGTAATGAACGTTAAAGAAATTCGTGATAAGAGCAATGAAGAACTAGCTCAAGAAATTACTTCTTTAAAAGAAGAACTATTCAACCTTCGTTTCCAACAAGCTACAGGACAATTAGAAAATCCTGCTAGAATGCGCGAAGTTAAGAAAACTATTGCTAGAATCAAGACAGTAATCACTGAGCGTGAGCTTAGTGAAGTTAAATAGAAGGAGGACTAAAAATGGAAAGATCTAAACGTAAAGTTTTACGTGGAACTGTTGTTTCAGATAAAATGGATAAGACAATTACTGTTGAAATCACAACACATAAGAGTCATCCTTTATATTCAAAACGCGTTAAATATTCTAAGAAATTTAAAGCTCATGATGAAAACAATGAAGCTAAGATCGGTGATATCGTTGAGATCATGGAAACTCGTCCATTGAGCGCAACCAAAAGATACCGTCTAGTTAAGATTGTTGAAAAAGCTGTAATTCTATAAGCACGATAAGGAGGAAGGTCAAGATGATTCAAAACGAAAGTAGATTAAGAGTCGCTGATAACACCGGTGCTAAGGAATTATTGGTTATCCGTTGCTTAGGCGGCAGCAAAAGAAAAAATGCAAACATCGGTGATATCGTTGTTTGTGCGGTCAAACAAGCAGCACCTGGCGGAAGCGTTAAAAAAGGTGATGTAGTTAAAGCCGTAGTAGTTAGAACCGTATATGGAATCAGAAGAGAAAATGGTTCATATATCAAATTCGATGATAACGCAGCTGTAATCATCAAAGATGACAAGACCCCTAAAGGAACTCGTATCTTTGGTCCGGTTGCTCGTGAATTGCGTGATAAAGATTTCATGAAAATTGTATCTTTAGCACCAGAAGTACTGTAGGAAAAGGAGTGGTCATAAGATGAAAATTAAAGTAGGCGATAAAGTAAAAGTGATCACTGGTCACTACAAAGGTACTATCGGCGAAGTAAAAGCCGTTGGTCATAAAAGCGAAAAGGTCATTGTTGAAGGCGTAAATATCATTAAAAAACATATCAAACCTACTCAACAAAATCCTGATGGGGGCATCGTTGAACAAGAAGCTCCAATCCATGTTTCTAATGTTATGATCTATGATGGCAGATCAAAAAAGGTAGGCCGTGTAGGTTATAAATTCGAAGACGGAAAGAAGATCCGTATCAATAAGAAAACTGGTAAAGAAATCAAAGGAGGTAAGAAGAAATAATGAACCGCCTTCAAGAAAGATATAAGACAACAGTTATCCCTGCGTTGACTAAAAAGTTCAACTATACAACTGTTATGCAATGTCCAAAAATTGAAAAAGTTGTTGTAAACTGGGGCGTTGGTGATGCAATCAGCAATCCTAAAGCTTTAGATGAAGCTGTTGCAGAATTAACTGCAATCGTTGGTCAAAAACCAGTTGTTACCAAAGCAAAAAAATCAATTGCAAACTTCAAATTACGTGAAGGTATGCCAATTGGTTGTAAGGTAACATTGCGTGGTGAAAAGATGTATGAATTCTTAGATAAATTATTCAATATCTCTTTGCCTCGTGTTCGTGACTTCCGTGGTGTAAGCAATACGGCATTCGATGGTCGTGGAAACTACACTTTGGGTGTTAAGGAACAATTGATTTTCCCTGAAATCAATTATGATAAAGTTAACCGTGTCAGAGGTATGGATATCGTTATCGTAACCACTGCTAAAACAAATGATGAAGCGCATGCATTATTAGCTGAAATGGGCATGCCATTCGCTAAGTAGGAGGACAAATAAATGGCTAAGACATCAATGAAAGTTAAACAACAACGTCCTCAAAAATTCTCTACAAGAGAATATACAAGATGTGAACGTTGTGGTCGTCCACATTCTGTACTAAGAAAATATAAACTATGCCGTATCTGCTTCAGAGAATTGGCTTATAAAGGTCAAATTCCTGGAGTTAAAAAGGCTAGCTGGTAAGGAGGAGGTTAATTTATGAATATGACTGATCCAATTGCAGATATGCTTACAAGAATTAGAAATGGTGTTCAAGCTCATCATGAAGCTGTTGAAGTGCCAAGTTCTAAAGTTAAGGTTGAAATTGCAAGAATCTTAAAAGAAGAAGGTTATATCACTAACTATAAGCTAGAAGGTGAAACTTCTGCTGAAAAGAAGATTGTTATCACATTAAAATATGGTCCACATGATGAAAAAGTAATCAGTGGCATCAAGAGAATCAGTAAACCTGGTTTAAGGGTTTATACAAAAGCTAATTCAATTCCTCGTGTATTGAACGGTTTAGGAATTGCGATTATTTCTACTTCACAAGGTTTGATGACTGATAAAGAAGCTAGAGCAAAACAAGCAGGCGGCGAAGTTGTCGCTTACGTATGGTAATTTAAGACGAAAGGAAATAGAAAATGTCACGTATCGGAAATAAAGCGATTACCATTCCTGAGGGCGTTGAAGTTGTCGTAGCTCCAGGTAATGAGGTGACTGTAAAAGGTCCTAAGGGAACTTTAACACGTCAATTTAGCCCATTATTAACTATCGAAGTTAAGGATGGCGTATGTAATGTTGTTCGTCCAAATGATGAAAAACATGTTAAACAATTACACGGAACAACTCGTGCTTTGATTCACAACATGGTTGAAGGTTGTCACCAAGAATTTACTCGTGAATTAGAAGTAGTTGGTATCGGTTTTAGAGCAGCTGTAAGCGGAAAGAAATTAACCTTGAACGTTGGTTATTCTCATCCAGTTGAATTTGAAATCGAAGACGGCTTAACTGTTGTTTGTCCATCTGCTACTGAAATCAAGATCAGCGGTATCGATAAACAGCGCGTAGGTGAGTTTGCTGCAAACGTTAGAGCAACTCGTAAACCTGAACCATACAAAGGTAAAGGTATCAAATACAAAGGTGAACATATCCGCCGTAAAGAAGGTAAAACGGCTGGTAAGAAATAGGAAAGGAGATAAACTATGCTTAAGAAAACAAATAAGAATCAAGAAAGACAACGTCGTCACGCTCGTGTTCGCAGAAAAGTTAGTGGAACTCCTGAATGTCCTAGACTTAATGTGTTCAGATCTAACAGTCACATCCATGTTCAAGTTATCGATGATGTAAACCAAACTACTTTGGCTAGCGCATCAAGCGTAGATATGAAATTAGCAAATGGCGGTAACATCGAAGCAGCTAAGGCTGTAGGTGCTGAAATTGCTAAAAGATGTGCTGAAAAGAACATTACAACCGTTGTATTTGACCGTGGTGGTTATGTATACCATGGCCGTGTCCAAGCTTTAGCAGATGCTGCTAGAGAAGCTGGACTTAAATTCTAAGGAAGGAGCAAAAAATGGAACGTAAACCAAGAAGAGTACGTGAAGAAAAAGAATTCGAAGAACGTGTCGTTGTCATTAATCGTGTCAGCAAAACGGTAAAAGGTGGACGCCGTATGCGCTTCTCTGCCTTAGTTGTTGTTGGAGATAGAAAAGGTCGCGTTGGTTATGGACTTGGCAAAGCTAATGAAGTACCTGATGCAATCAAAAAAGCAGTTGAAGCTGCTAAGAAAAATGTCTTCAGAGTTAAATTAGTAGACAAGGGAAGAACGATCCCTCACGAAGTAACAGGTGTCTATGGTGCTGGTGAAGTTTTCTTAAAACCAGCTGCTGAAGGTACTGGAGTTATCGCTGGTGGTGCTGTTCGTGCAGTTTTAGAACTTGCAGGTATCACTGACGTTCTTTCTAAATGTATCGGTTCACGCCGCCCAATCAACGTTGTTCATGCAACCGTTGCTGCTTTACAAGATCTAAAAACTGTTGAAAGCGTAGCTAAATTGCGTGAAAAGAAAACAACGGAAATTAGATAAGGAGGAACACACTTTTATGAAATTAGAAGAATTGAAATATACTGAAGGTGCTCGTTCTGTAAGAAAGCGTATTGGTCGCGGACATGGATCTGGCACTGGTAAAACTAGTGGTAAAGGTCATAAGGGTCAAAATGCAAGATCTGGTGGCGGAGTTGCATTAGGATTCGAAGGTGGACAAACACCTCTATATAAGCGGATTCCAAAGCGTGGATTTACTAACTATACACGCAAAGAATATGCTATCATTAATGTGGAAAGTTTAAATGCATTTGAAGATGGTGCTGTTGTAAACTTTGAAACATTGAAAGAAGCAGGAATGCTAAAGAAACAATTAGACGGCTTTAAAGTATTAGGCTGTGGTGAATTGACCAAGAAATTGACAGTTCAAGCTAATAAATTCTCAGCTACTGCCAAAGAAAGCATAGAAAAAGCAGGCGGAAAAGTAGAGGTGATCTAATATGATCCAAACCTTTTTAAACTTGTTTAAAAACAAGGAGATTAGAGGTAAGATCTTATTCACACTTGCAATGTTATTTATCTATAGCCTGGGATCAAGCATACCGGTTCCAGGCGTAGATGCTGATTTGTTATCAGCTAGTATCGGAAGTAATTCAATCTTGAATATGATGAATCTGTTAGGCGGAGGTACCTTGGAAAGATTAAGCATCTTTGCCATGGGTGTTGGGCCATATATCACAGCTTCGATCGTTATTCAATTATTGAGCATGGATGTTATTCCATATTTGTCAGAACTTTCAAAGTCTGGACAAACAGGCAGGGTTAAATTAGATAAGATAACTCGTTATTTAGGAGTTGTTTTGTCATTTATCCAGTCCTTTACGATGGTCATGAGCTTTGATAATTTATATCATGTCATGACTGCCAATGATATTGGTACATATCTTTATACGGCTACAGTATTAACCGCAGGAACGATGTTCTTGCTATGGATCGGTGATAGGATAAGTCAAAAAGGTATCGGAAATGGTATTTCGATCATCATCTTCGCAGGTATCGTTTCGAACATGCCTTTCAACTATGCTCAAGTTTATAATGTATTGGTTGATACCAGCAATCAAACAGCGATGTTTAATGGTTTGATCCAATTCGTATTATATTTGATCGTCAACTTATTGATCATCATCTTGGTCGTAATAATGCAGCTAGCTGTTAGAAAGATCCCGATTCAATATACCAATAGTTCAGTTGCTCATGCCAATAACAATATGAATTTCTTACCGCTGAAAATAAACTCAGCAAGCGTTATTCCTGTTATCTTTGCTCAAGCAATCATAACATCACCTCAAATTATTTTGAGCTTTATCAATCAGGAGGCATATCAGAGCTTAAGTAACTTCTTAAGCTTGAGCAAACCATTCGGTTTGGCTTTGTATGCCGTGCTTACTGTCTTATTTACTTTCTTCTATACCAATATGCAGGTTAATCCTGATCAGATTGCTGAAAATCTAAATAAATCAGGAGCTTATATCCCAGGCGTTAGACCTGGTAACGAAACCAAAGAATATTTGAAGAAAGTATTGAATAGAATTACCGTATTAGGTGCTATCGCCTTGATGGTAATTGCAGTAATTCCATATTTGTTGCCAATGGTAACAAGTTTACCTGCATCGACATCATTAGGTGGTACCGGAATCATAATCGTCGTTGGTGTTGCGATGGAAACGATGTCTCAATTAAAAGGACAACTTACGCAGAAGCAATATCACGGATTTTTAAAATAGGGGGTCATTATGAATATTTTGATCATGGGACCTGCCGGAAGCGGTAAAGGAACAATGTCTGAATATATCGTATCCGAATATAAAATTCCGCATATTTCGACAGGCGATATGTTAAGGGAAAATGTTAAGAATCAAACAGAGCTTGGGAAACAAGCTAAAATATTGATGGATCAAGGTAAGCTTGTTCCAGATGAAGTTGTTAACGGTATGGTTAAAGAACGTTTGCAACAGGCTGATTGCCAAAATGGTTTCTTGATGGATGGTTATCCAAGAACCTTAAATCAAGCTGAAGCTCTAGAAGCCATTTGCCAAGAGCTTAATAAGCCAATTGAAAAGGTAATCAACTTGGAAGTAGACTTTGATGCTTTAGCAGATCGCATAACCGGAAGAAGGGTATGCAGCAATTGTAAAGCAACTTATCATATCAAGAATAATCGACCAAAAGTTGATGGTATATGTGATCATTGTGGTGCAAAACTTGTACAAAGAAGCGATGATACCGTTGAACAGCTGAAAGTTCGCTTGAGCGAACATGAGAAAAATACGAAACCTGCTTTAGATATGTACACTAAAAAAGGAATCGTAGTTAATATTGATGCTAGCCAAACGCCAAATGAAGTTTGGAACAGCATCAAGGATGCTTTAGGTAAGGCTTCTTAACGAATAAAACATTAGCGTTTATGGTAAGCACATGCTTACCATAAATGTGCGATGTTTAGAAAGGATATTTTAATGGGAAAACAAGATGTCATTGAAATTGATGGAATTGTTGAGGATACACTTCCTGATGCAAAATTTAAGGTGAAATTAGAGAATGGTCATGTAATTCTTGCTCACGTTGCTGGTAAAATCCGTATGAATTACATTCGCATTTTACCGGGAGATAGAGTTACTGTAGAAATTTCACCATATGATCTAACACGTGGGCGTATAACATACAGACATAAATAGAAAGAGTCTTGGAGGTAAGAACACATGAAAGTAAGACCATCAGTCAAACCAATTTGTGATAAGTGTCGTATTATCAAGCGCAAAGGTACCGTTATGGTAATTTGTGAAAACCCTAAGCATAAACAAAGACAAGGAAACTAAACTAGGAGGATTTAAAGAATATGGCTCGTATAGCTGGTGTAGATATTCCACGCGATAAACGTGTAGTGGTATCACTAACTTATATCTATGGAATTGGATTAGCAACAAGTAAAAAAGTATTAGCTGATTGTGGAATCAGCGAAGATATCAGAGTAAAGGATCTAACTGATGAACAAGAAACTTTGATCCGTCAACATATCGATCAGATCAAGGTTGAAGGTGATCTTCGTCGTGAAACCCAATTAAACATCAAGCGTTTGATGGAAATCGGATGCTACAGAGGAATTCGTCATAGAAGAGGACTTCCTGTGCGCGGACAACGTACAAAAACTAATGCTCGTACACGTAAAGGACCACGTCGTACGGTAGCTAACAAGAAGAAATAAGCGGTAGGAGGATAAATTAATTATGGCAACTAAAACAACTGCACGTAAAAAACGTGTGCGTAAGAATATAGCTAAAGGTACTGCTCATATCCATTCAACATTTAATAACACTATCGTGACTATTACTGATGAAAAAGGAAATGCAGTAGCTTGGTCTAGTGCTGGTGCATTAGGTTTCAAAGGTTCTCGTAAATCAACTCCATATGCAGCACAAATGGCTGCTGAAGCAGCTGGTAAAGCAGCAGTTGATCACGGAATGAAGACAGTAGAAGTTAATGTTAAAGGACCTGGTCCAGGTCGTGAAGCTGCTGTTAGATCATTACAAACAGCTGGTTTGGAAATTACAGTAATCAATGATGTAACTCCAATTCCACATAACGGATGCCGTCCACCAAAAAGACCACGTGGTTAATCAACCCATAAGGAGGGAATTGAATGCAAAAATTTGAACGTGCACACTTTGAAGTAAAAGAATACGTTGAATCAGATAATTATGGTAAGTTCGTGCTTGAACCTCTTGAAAGAGGTTTTGGTACGACGATTGGCAATGCTTTAAGAAGAGTATTACTATCATCATTACCAGGAGCTGCTGTTTTCTCGATCAAAGCTGATGGAGTATATCATGAATTTACGACCATTGCCGGCGTAAGAGAAGACGTAGCCATGATCGTTCTTAACATCAAAGATCTAATCATGAAGATCGAAGATGATGAAATTTATACGTTGAGAATTTCTGCTAAAGGACCTTGCACGGTAACAGCCGGTGACATCATCTGTCCTGAAAGCGTCGAAATCTTAAATAAAGATCATGTAATTGCTCATGTTGAAAAAGATGGAGTATTGGAGATGGAATTGAAATGCCGTAACGGCCGCGGATATGTCAGCAGCGACGGCAACAAACAATTATATCAAGGATCTTCTACAAGCATTGGAACGGTTTACACCGATTCAATCTATACGCCAATCAAACGTGTTGCTTATGAAGTAGAGCCAACGCGTGTAGGTCAAGATGCAAAATATGACCGTTTGATCATGGAAATTTATACAGATGGTTCAATTACTCCTCAGATGTCAATTTCATTGGCTGCAAGAATCCTGATTGATCACTTAGATATCATCACAAGTGTGCGTGAAGAAGTTAATGATATTGATTCAATCATGAAAGAATCAAATGGCGAGGTTGTACATAAGACCCAATCAATGATGATTGAAGACTTAGACCTGTCAGTTCGTTCTTATAACTGTTTGAAACGTGCAGGTATCCAAACAGTAGATGAATTAACGCAAAAAACAGAAGAAGAAATGATGCGTGTTCGTAATCTTGGAAAGAAATCAATGAAAGAAGTCAAAGAAAAGATTACCGAATTAGGCTTGAGTTTCAAAGCTTTTGAATAATAGAGAAAGGAATTATGTAAGATGTGGAATCGTAAATTTGGTAGAAATGCCGACCATCGTAAAGCAATGCTAAGAAATATGGCTACATCAGTTATCTTATATGGCAAGATCGAAACAACTGAAGCTAAAGCAAAAGATCTACGTAGCGTTGTTGATAAAATGATCACTTTAGGTAAGAAAGGTGATCTTCATTCTAGAAGACTTGCTGCTAGCTATATTCGTAATGTTGTAGCTGATGAAGAAACTTGTCAGACAGTTCTTCAAAAGCTATTCAATGAAGTAGCTCCTAAATATAAGGACCGCAATGGTGGTTATACCCGCGTTGTTAAGACTGGCAATCGTCGTGGTGATAATGCGCCAATGGCTTATATCGAATTAATCTAAAATAAGATACAGCACCATCATGGTGCTGTATTTTTTTGGTTTATCTTGTTATAATATGGCTGTTATAGGTGATATGATGCGAAAAATTTTGTTTATACTGATATTATTGTTAACAGGCTGTACGCAAGAAAGCATCCAGCCTACGGAAATAAGCGTTGAAAAAAAAGAAGTAGACAGTACTTACCGATATCTTGATCAGTATTTGGATAGTTTTATCTTTAATGGCACCCAGCTACTAACAAGTTATGAAGGTAAGGATATTACCTGGGAAATTGTGGAAGGAAAAGCTGCCATCGAAGAAGGAAAACTGCTAAAACCAGAAGATGCTGCAGAATATGAACATATCATCTTAAAAGCGATCATTGATGATAAGCAATATGAGTTTGGCAATATTTGCCTTTTGGATGATCTGCATGGCTATTTGATCACATATTTTTCTAATGATGATGAGAGCCTAAAGTTGGCTTATACATATGATGGCTTGCTTTGGTTTGAGCTTAACGATCAGCAAAGCGTATTAAAGCCAACGATCGGAACAAGATCGTTGCGCGATCCTAGCGTGGTACGTAATAAAGATGGCGGCTTTTATCTTTTAGCAACCCAAGGCTATGATACCGATAGCATTTATGTCTGGGACACCGAAGACTTTGTAGAATTTAAAAATGAGCGATTATTAAAAGTAAATGCTAGCAGCAAAGACTTGGCGCTAAGCGAAAAACAAGCATGGGCGCCGGAAGGATTTTATGATCGTATCATTGATAAATATGTGATATACTGGAGCTCGCCTACGGATAATGGCATGTATTATAACTATTCAAATGATCTAAATGATATTAGTTATCCTAAATTATTATTAGATCCCGGCTTTACGGTAATTGATGGAACGATATATAAAGATGGATATGATTACAATATCGTTTTAAAAGATGAACGTGAGCCGATGGAAGAATATAGTCGGCTATTCGTAGGATATAGTGATACTGATTACCTAGGCTTTGATAAGTTTAATATGGATTATATTACCGGTCATCAAAGCGAAGGCCCTTTTATCATTGATCGAGGATATAGCTGTATCTTATATTATGATGATTATACTAGGATGCAGTTCAAAGCTTTATGGTTTCAAAATTTTCGAGATCATGATTTTGCCGATATAACCCATGAAATGGTTAGTTCTATAACCAATGTCAAGCATGGCAGTGCCATAGCATTGACATATAAAGAATTTGAAAGGTTTAGTGATATATATGAAATTGATTAAGATGCTGTTTAGCATATCGCTGTTGATTGGTATGGCGGCATGCAGCCAGCAAAAAATAGATAGCTCCTTATATGCAACATTTCAACAGGCTTACGATAAAGCTGGAACATTAGCTAATTATCATAATGATGCGCAATCGTTGCTGGTGATCGATGACGAATTAGAGTACAAGGTATCAACAGCTAGCGATTATGATGATGGTCAGGCAATGATCAGCAGCACGACCTATATTGATGGCGAAAATATGGGAACATCATCAATTTATATCGTGGATGGAAATATTTATTATGACAATTTGGATGGTAGCAAGACCTATACCGAATTTTCCAGTGATCTTAGCAATATGAACGATCTTTATTTTACGATCGAAGATATTTCTTCGCTTGTTGGGGATACGGACAAGATGACGATCGTATTAAATGATGAAGCTTGTGCGAATATCTTAAATCAAAACGGCTTAGATGTTACAGAAGTTAAAAAGCTAGAGAATGAACTGATCGTAGAGCTAAACGATGGTATGTTAAGCTCGCAGCATTTAACGATTGATTATACGATAACTAGCGGTAATATCGAATATAGCGGAAAATATGAATATGAGAGCTCTTATTCAGCTATCGATCAAACAACCTTAGCGTTGCCTGATGATTTTAGTTTGTATATCGATCTTGCTGAGCTGAAAGAAGATATGACCTTGGAAGAATTTAAATATGCCTTGATCGAACAGCTTGGTTATGCGATCGATGATTATGGACAGTATGTTTTAGATTTTAATGGCAATGAGAGCTATATCTTTGATTTTAATAATGATCTTTTTACTTATATCAAAGGTCAAAGCGCTTATACTTATAACTGGCAAAGCAATGTCGGTGGTTACAATGCATGTACCTATGATTTTAGCAATGCGCAAAGCTTGGGAACATGTTCAGAAACCGAATTGACCAAGATCGAAGAAGCAAAGGTTAGTTATCTTGCTGAGCTTTCTTTTGTAGGAATAAATGAGATGCCAAAGGCATAAGGAGGAAAAAGATGCGGGCAATAATATCAGTAGTAGGAAAGGATCGACCAGGGATCTTGGCTTTTGTAGCCAAAGAGTGTGCTGATCGCAATGCAAATATCGTAGAAGTTTCACAGACCGTATTAAGCGAGATGTTTACGATGATCATGGTATGCGAGGTCGTTAATGAAGGGTTTGCGGATTTTATCGATATACTAGAGCAGAAAGGCCAACAGCAAGGCTTGAGCATCCACGTGATGCATGAAGACATCTTCAATGCCATGCATAAGATATAGGTGAAACATTATGATCAATACAAATAATATCTTGGAAACGATCCATATGATCGATGAAGAAGATCTTGATATTCGAACCATCACCATGGGAATATCTTTGCTGGATTGTGCCGATAAGGATATCGATGTTGCATGTGCAAAAATTAAGAAAAAGATCATGACGCTGGCAAAGGATCTGGTAAAAGTTGGCGATGATATCAGCAAAGAATATGGAATACCTATCATCAATAAACGCATCAGCGTTACGCCGATCAGCCTTTTGCAAAGCGTTAGCGGAGGAAATTGTGTCAAATATGCTTTGGCATTGGATGAATGTGCAAAGGCGCTTAATGTTAATTTTATCGGCGGCTATAGCGCATTGGTACAAAAAGGAATGACCAAAGGCGAAAAAGAATTGATCGAAAGCATCCCGGAAGCTTTGAAATTAACGGAACATGTTTGTGCAAGCGTCAACGTAGGTTCTACCCGTGCAGGTATCAATATGGATGCCGTGGAACTAATGGGCAGGATCGTTCATCAAGCGGCTGAAATTACCAAAGATCAAAATTGTATGGGAGCTTGCAAGCTAGTTGTTTTTTGCAATGCGGTCGAAGATAATCCTTTTATGGCAGGAGCATTCCATGGCATTAGTGAACCTGAGGTCGTTATCAACGTTGGGGTTAGCGGTCCTGGTGTGGTACGCAGCGCTTTAGCTAAGGCGGGTAAAGATAAATCGATGGATGAATTGGCAGAGATCATCAAGAAAACAGCCTTTAAGATTACCCGTATGGGCCAATTAGTTGGCAATTTAGCGAGTGAACGTTTAAATGTTCCTTTTGGTATCGTTGATCTATCTTTGGCACCAACACCTGCAATTGGTGATTCTGTTGCCTATATCTTAGAAGAAATGGGATTGGAACAATGTGGAGGCCCAGGAACTACCGCATGTTTGGCCATGCTTAATGATGCGGTAAAAAAAGGCGGGGTCATGGCTAGCAGCTCAATCGGTGGTTTGAGCGGAGCTTTTATTCCGGTAAGCGAAGATGCGGGAATGATCGCGGCTTGCAAATCACAAGCCTTGAAGCTAGAAAAGCTGGAAGCAATGACCGCTGTTTGCTCGGTAGGATTGGATATGATCGTTGTTCCTGGCGATACGACCCCAGCAACCATTTCTGGTATCATTGCGGATGAAGCAGCGATAGGGATGGTCAACAGCAAGACCACAGCAGTAAGGATCATTCCTGCTATTGGTCATGATGGTGAAGAAGAGCTGGAATTTGGCGGTTTATTAGGAAGCGGACCGATCATGCCTATCAGCAAGATCAAGTGCGATGTGATGATCAAACGCAAAGGAAGGATCCCTGCACCATTGCAGAGCTTGAAAAATTAATGGATATCAAGGAATACGCTCATGAGCATCATGTACCGATCATGCTTGATGACGGCTTGGCATTTTTGTTAGACTATATCCAAACACATGGCATCAAAACGATATTAGAGATCGGAACAGCGATTGGCTATAGCAGCATGCAGATGGCAAAGCTGGATAAGGATATCAGGATCGATACTTTAGAAATCGATCCGCAGATGTATGAGCTTGCCAAGGAAAATATCCAGAATAATCATTTAGCTGATCAAATTACTTGTTATCTAACAGATGCTTTAGCATTTAGGACGGATAAACATTATGATCTGATCTTTGTTGATGCCGCTAAAGGAAAATATCGCCGTTATCTGGAATATTTTTTAGCAAACAGCGATCTGTTTATCTTTGATAACCTTGAATTTCATGGTATCGTTGATGATCCTTCGCTTACGCATAACCGCAATACCCGAAGCTTGGTAAAAAAAATTAGGACCTTTAGGGATGAGATCCTTAAAGATCCTAAATATCATTGTGAATATCACAAAGATATAGGTGATGGCATCTTAGTGCTTAAACCTATTCGATATTGATCAAACTGGCGTTTATGACGCCTTTTATTTTTGTCAGTTCATCGATGATCAGCGTCAGTTCGGTTTGTAGCTTGCTGATATCAAGGCTAATATTGACATTAGCGATATTATTTACTGGCAAAGATTGGGATATCGTAAGGATATTGGCATTTGCTGCGCTTAAAGCATTTAAAACATTAGATAAATTTCCTTGTTCATTTTTTAAAGCTAAGGAAATGACGGCTTTTTGACTGGTATTCTTATTAGGCAGAAATACCAGATCTTTATATTTATAATAAGTAGAACGTGATATCGCAAACTTCTGACAAGCATCTTTAACATTATCATTAGGATGCTGATGAAGATATTCACGCACCTTTATTACGGTCAAAAAACATGGCGGTAATATCGAACTATGAACGATCAAAAATTCATTCATGATAGTTCGGTAATTTCGTATCCTTTATAATCGATGGAAAGATCGATGATACGGTATGCTCCATTGATTTCGTCTTGGATCGCTTCAGAAAAATTGGAAAAGTTAGATATTACCAAGCATGTAGGACCTGAGCCACTGATCATAAAGGCACAAGCTTGATTTTTGAAGCAGATATCTGCCATCTTATCATAATCTTTGATCAAGTTTTTGCGATATGGCTGATGCAGTAGATCGTGGCAGGCATCACGCAAAAGTTCACGATCGCCTACTTTCAAAGCATAGGTTAGCGCAATAGTATGCGATATATTGTATACGGCATCATGCAGCGGTACCTCAGCTGGTAAAGCTTTGCGGCATTCTTTGGTATCCGTCTTATAGTCAGGAATGATAGCAGTAAAGTGAAAGTTTGGGCTGATATCCAATGATAAGGCCTGAACGCTGCGTTCACTAAAAGCGGTCGTAAGTCCACCGTAAATGCATGGTGCAATATTATCGGGATGGCCTTCGATATCTACGCATATCCTAAAAATTTCATCTTTGGAAAGAATGCTGCCATGCAGATAATTTGCTGCTAAGGCTCCGGCGCTTATAAGGTTAGCGCTGCTGCCTAATCCTCGGGAAATGGGAATATGGCAGTCAAAGATCACATGGCATTTATCAAAAACATTCAAAGTTTTGCAGACGGTTTGATAGCCAATATAAAATAAATTGTTTTCGTTATTGAACTCTGGGGGACATCCTTCGATCCATAAATGATCGCTTTGTTCGACCTTAAAGGTATTGTAAAGGGAAAGTCCGACGCCTAAGGTATCAAAACCTGGGCCAAGATTAGCGCTGCTGGCGCATACTTTTATCTGGATCATTTTATCATCTCCTTAATGTTGTTGATTATCACCTGAATACCTTGATCTTTGGTGATGATCTGATGATGGTTGAGTGGTAGATCTTGTAAATTCTTTAAGTTTGCGGGTATTGGTTCATCAGTTAAAGAAGCTAATGTCGTTATATAGTCAAAATCATCATCTTTCTTGCAAGAAGGATCAATGGCTTGACATACATCTTTGGCAAATTTGTAAGGACTAGCGGTAGCAACAGCGATCGTAGGTAATTTGCCAAATTCGCTGGCAGCCGCATATGCAATTGCGGAATGAGGATCTAAGCAATGCTTGGTTTTGATATACAGCTTTTTGATCTGCTGCTTCGTCATTTCATCATCAAAGGTATAAGCAACAAAGTTTTCTTGTAATTGCTCAAAGATCGTTGGATCGACCGTATAATGTCCTTGTTCCTTAAGCTGTTGCATATAATTTCTAACGCTTTGATCATCATGATTGCTTAAGATAAATAATAAGCGCTCGATATTAGAAGATATCAGGATATCCATAGAAGGAGATATCGTCTTATGAAATTCGCGGCGGCTATCATAGTGCCCGGTTTTGATAAATTCAGCTAAGACGTCGTTGCGATTGGTAGCTACGATCAGCTTGTCAATAGGCAAGCCTAGCCTTTTAGCAATGAAAGCAGCTAGGATATTGCCAAAATTTCCACAAGGCACGCTGAAATTGATCTTATCATTCATCTTGATGGTGCCGTTGTTGACTAGCTGTAAATAGCTCCAGACATAATAAATGATCTGTGGCACTAACCGTCCGATATTGATGCTGTTGGCACTGCTTAGTTGGATGCTTTGATTATCTTTCAGGCTTTGGTCGTCAAAACAGTCCTTTACGATTTTTTGACAGTCATCAAAATTTCCCTTAACTTGAATGACGTTTGTGTTCTTGCCGGATGTGCTCAGCATTTGTTGGGCTTGGATATATGAGACATTTTCTTGGGGAAAGAAAACCGTGATATAAGTATTTTTCACATCTTTGAAACCTTCTAAGGCAGCCTTTCCGGTATCGCCGCTAGTTGCGCATAAGATATAGATCTGTTTGTTTATCTGCTGTTTTTGATAAGCGCATGTCAATAAATAAGGAAGGATGGTCAAGGCCATATCTTTAAAGGCACAGGTAGGTCCATGATATGTTTCTAAAACATGAAGTTGGCCATACTTTTGAAGCTTAACACATTCTGGAACATCAAATTTGCTATCATAAGCTTGCTGAACGCATGCTTCGATCATCTTTTCATCCAGATCATCAAAAAAATGTTTGATCAAGACCTTAGCTAATTGCTGGTAATTAAGCTTTTGCCAAGCTTCTAGATCAAATTTAGAGACTTCATCTAATTTGAAACAATATAAGCCTTGATCAGCTGCCATCCCTTTGATGATAGCTAAAGAAGGAGATACTTTTTCGTTGATATTGCGGGTGTTATATAAATTTGGCATGATAAACTCCTTGTTTTATGTGCATATTAATGATACTATGTTTGCTATAGGAATACAAGTGTATTTATCAAGAGGACACAACTATGAAAATTGGAATATTAGGATTTGGCGTCGTAGGACAAGGCGTCTATGAATTGTTAAAGGATAAGCATGATATCGTTAAGATATTAGCTTTGCAGCATGAAGCAAACGACATTTTTTGCGATGATATCACAGCTGTTTTGCAGGCTGATATCGATTGTATGATCGAATGCTTGCCCGATATAGAGATTGCATATGATTATCTAGCAGCAGCTTTGAAAAAAGGCATCAGGGTCATTACCAGCAATAAGGCTATCATGGCAAGGCACTATGAAGCGCTGCTAAGCTTAGCTTTAGAACATGATACTACGATTTCTTTTGAAGCCAGCGTAGCAGGAGGCATTCCGATCATGCATCGCTTGCAGGATATGAAAGAATATGATCAGATCCAGATGGTCGAAGGTATCTTGAATGGCACGACGAATTATATCTTAGATAGCATCTTCACTAAGAACATCACTTATCAGCAAGCTTTGAAACAAGCACAAGAATTAGGGTATGCCGAAAAAGATCCTGCTAGCGATATCTGTGGCCGTGATGTTGGCTATAAAGCTGCTTTGCTGTATAACACGATATTTGATGCTAATGTCGCATTGAAAGACATTTTTATAAAAGGTATCGAATATCTCGATGAAGAAGCCTTGGCATTTGCCAATAGGCAAGATAAGGTCATTCGGTTAATTGGCCATATCGATCAAAACAACGTATTTGTTTTGCCATTTTTTATTGGCAAGGACCATATCTTGGCAAATATCAAAGAGAATAATAATTGTGTGATGATCAGATCACAAAATATGGCTAGCGCATATGATATCGGTCAAGGAGCAGGACGTTTTCCTACGGCAAGTGCGATATGCTTGGATGTAAGTAGACCTTTGCGCAATCGGATCATCAATAAAGCGACGATCAAAAATGAACAAAGATATCAGTTTTATTTAAGCAAGCAAATGATCGATCAACAATTTATCGCTGAATATGCAGGCCAAGGCTGCATTACTCAACTGTTAAGCATCGATGAATTAGCGCAGATCGTAAAAGATCAGCAAGTCTTTATAGGAGGTATATATGATCAAAGTTGCTAAATTTGGCGGTTCTAGCGTGGCGGATGCCACCCAATTTGCCAAGGTAAGAAATATCATCCAAGCTGATCCTGATCGGCGTTTTATCGTGGTGAGCGCATGCGGTAAAAGTCATGATGAAGATCATAAGGTTACCGATCTGTTATATCTTTGCCATGCTCATCTAAAATATGGCGTTTCATATGAATCGCTGATGAAAATGGTCGAAGAAAAATATCGTAAGATCCATCAGCAGCTGCAGATAAGGCTGGATATCGATAAGGAATTTGCCAGCATTCGTAAGCTGATGGATAAAAATATCGACCTTGATTATTTGGTATCACGCGGGGAATACCTTTGTGCGAAGATGATGGCAGACTATCTGGATGCTGAATTTATTGATGCCAAGGATCTTTTAGCGTTCGACTATGATGGCAGCTTAAATTATGCTAAGATCAAAGCTAAGTTAGATGAGCATTTAGGAAAAGGCAAAAGACTAGTGATTCCCGGCTTTTATGGCAGCTTTCCCAATGGCAAGATCCATTTGATGTCGCGAGGTGGCAGCGATGTGACCGGTGCGATCATCGCTAACGTGCTCGATGCGGACATTTACGAGAATTTTACCGATGTTCCCGGCATCATGATCGCCGATCCGCGTATCGTGAAAGATCCTAAAGTCATCAAGCGCATTACCTATAATGAATTGCGAGAAATGAGCTATATGGGTGCGAACGTTTTGCATGAAGAGGCAATATTTCCGGTCAAAAGCAAGCATATTCCGATCCATATCTTGAATACCAATGATCCTAAGGCTAGCGGTACCTTGATCGTTGAAAATTGTGATGAACTAGATAAAAATGATGATCCATATCCGATAACCGGTATAACCGGCCGACAAAACTTTAGCGTTATCAACATCGTCAAAAGCCATAGTTCCAATGAAGTAGGGGTCTTGGCCAAAGCACTGAGCATCGTTAGCAGGTATAATGTCAGCGTAGAGTCGGCGTAGAGTCGGTACCTAGCGGCATAGATTCTTTTTCGATCGTCATGGATACCAGCAAGGTTGAACATTGTATCTATGAAATGATGGTAGAATTAAAGAATGAATTAGCCTTGGATAGCGTTAGTCTTTCGGAAAATATTTCCATGGTCGCTGTTGTTGGCCGTAAGATGAAAGACGCTAAAGGCTTTTCGGGAAAACTGTTTGCGCAATTAGGCAGCAATGATATCAATATTCGTTTGATCAGCCAAACAGCTGATGAGATCAATATCATCGTTGGGGTCATGAATAAAGATTTTGCCAAAACGATCAATTGTATTTATGAAAAATTTATTGGAGCGTGAAAAAGATGAAAATAGGAATATTAGGAGCTAGCGGTGCGGTTGGCAGACAAATGATCCAATGCTTGGAAGAAAGACAGTTACCGATAGAAGAAATAAGATTTTTTGGCTTTGGCAGCGTAGGCCAAGAAATTACCTTCAAAGATCGACGATATAAGATCGAAAAACCATATTTTAACGGTTTAGATGTCATCTTAGGAGCAGTGTCTAGCGATATTGCCAAAGGATACATAGCTGATATCAAAGCATCAGGAGCCTTATTTATTGATAATAGCTCAGCTTTTCGCCATGATGCAGAAGTACCTCTGGTCGTCCCTCAGATAAATAAAGAAGATATCGTAAATCATCATGGCATCATAGCTAATCCTAATTGCTCAACGATCATCACTTTGATGGCGGTGCAAGCAATCAATAAGTTAAGTCCGGTAACTGCCATCAATGCCGTTACCTATCAAGCGGTTAGCGGAGCCGGGGCCAAGGGCTTAGAAGAGCTGAATGCTGAGACCGTTGCTTTTTGCCAAGATGGGAAGGTCGAACGCAAGTCTGATGTCTTCAACTATCCGATCTTATTTAACTGCATCCCGCAAATTGGTGATATTGGCAGCGATGGCTACACCAGCGAAGAATTAAAAATGGAAAAAGAAGCTCGCAAGATCATGCATATCGCTGATCTAAAGGTTAATTGTACCTGCGTGCGGGTACCGGTTGCTAGGTCGCATAGCATTGCCGTTACGGTCTATACCAAAGATCGTTTAGAGCTAGCACAAGTTGAATTAGCCTTTTCCAATAGCGAAGGTTTGATATATTTAAAGAATGAGCTGCCTATGCCTTTGGTAGCAAGCAATCGTGATGAAGTGTTCGTTGGCCGCTTACGTAAAGATCGGATCTTTGCAAATGGCATCACGTTCTTTGTTTGCGGTGATCAAATTCGTAAAGGTGCAGCCACAAATGCCATAGAAATATTGGAGCATTTTTTAAAGTTGTGATACAATAAATAAATAGAAAAAGAGGTATCCGTATGAAAAAAAGAGGAATCGTTTTATCGGTATTGGCATTAGGCGGCGCCGTTGCTTATATGGTCGCAAAGAATCTTAAAAAACAAAAAGAATACGAAGAAGTAACATATGTCAGCATCCAAGATGATGATGACGATGATGAAGAAGATATATTTGATGAAAAGATCAATGAACTGCATGAGATATATCCATATCTATCCAAAAAATTTATTGATGGCATTTATAAAGAACAAGCTAATTTTAACAATAAATATCATGGGAAGATCAAATTAGAACATATCATCGTCTTTGACGATGAAAATGATGCAAATATCTTCTTAGATGTTTGCGATGATAACGACTATGAAGTGGAGAAGGATGGCTTGAAAGTTCAGGTCAATAGTTATTTTGAAAATGAAAATGGCCGGATCATGAGTGACATCCTTAGCGTAGCCAATCAGGCAAATAGCTTGATGGGCGCATATCTTGGCTATCGTTTAGAGGTTGAAAAGTTATAGTTTCAACCTTTTTTTAAAGCGTTATTTATTATATAATTAATAGGCTATGGAGTGATGTATATGGAATGTATCAAAGTTAAAGATCTTGCGTATTCTTACGATGGAGAAAATTATGCCGTAAAAAATGTCTCTTTTAATATCCAAAGAGGCAGCTATACAACGATCATCGGTCATAATGGCAGCGGTAAAAGTACGATTGCTAAATTACTGATTGGCTTATTGGAAAAAAATCAAGGAAACATCGAGATCGAAGGCTTAGAATTGAATATGGAAAATATCTATAAGATCCGCAATAAGGTTGGTATCGTTTTTCAGAATCCTGATAATCAGTTTATTGGCTCAACCGTAAGGGATGACATTGCTTTTGGCTTAGAAAATCATTGTGTTCCCCAAATACAGATGGATTCAATTATCGAAGAATTTGCAAAAAAAGTAAATATGAGCGAATTTTTAGATAGCGAGCCAGGACACTTATCAGGCGGACAGAAGCAGCGGGTTGCGATTGCCGGGGTCTTGGCCATGCATCCGGATATCATCATTTTTGATGAATCGACCAGCATGCTAGATCCTCAAGGGAAAGACGAGATCAAAAGATTTATTTATCAGTTGCATCAAAATAAGCAGCTTACCATCATTTCCATTACTCATGATATCGAAGAAGTATCAGTTAGCGATGATGTCATCGTCATGAATGATGGCAATATCATCATGCATGGTAAACCGGAAGAAGTTTTGCTTAATGATAAAAAACTGATCGATATCAAGTTGGATGTACCTTTTAGCATCAAATTAAGCCTAGCTTTAGCCAAGCAAGGCATAAAGATCGAAAAACAATTAAGCTTAGAAAAGGTGGTGGACGCGATATGCCAATTAGATTTGAAAAAGTAAGTCATGTTTATAGCGATGGTTCACCATTTACTTATGCTGCTTTAAAAGAAATCGATCTTGAGATAGCTGAAGGTAAATTAACAGCGATCATCGGAGCAACCGGCAGCGGTAAATCAACGTTGGTACAGCATTTGAATGCTTTGCTATTGCCTAGCAATGGTAAAGTAGAAGTTTTGGATCGCATCATATCCAGTGATGAAAAACCAACCAAATTAAAATCATTACGTAAGGATGTTGGCCTAGTTTTCCAATTTCCAGAGTATCAATTATTTGAAGAAACGATCCTTAAAGATGTGGCATTTGGGCCAAAGAATTTTGAATTTACGGAAGAAGAAGCTAACGCTAAGGCTAAAAAAGCTTTGGCTATGGTTAATATCGATCCTAGCTATTATGAAAAAAGTCCATTGGATCTAAGCGGTGGACAAAAACGAAGAGTAGCGATCGCCGGGATCTTAGCGATGGATCCTAAGATCATCGTTTTAGATGAACCAACGGCTGGTCTTGATCCCCAAGGCGCCAAATCGATGATGGAACTATTTAAAGAGCTAAATACCAAATATGGCAAAACGATCATTATCGTTTCGCATGACATGGAACATGTATTCAATTATTGTGATGATGTCGTCGTATTAGAGCATGGCAGCGTTAGGTGCCATCTTAGCGTAGATCAATTTTTCAAAGATAGCAAATGGTGTGAAGAATTACATATCATCCCGCCATTTGTGATCCAAGCCAAACAGATGTTGAAAGCAAAAGGCATTGAAATCATGGCCGATGTAAAAACGGTTGATGATCTAGCATATGAGATTGCAAAGAAGGTGAAAAAATAATGGGAAGCTTTACATTAGGAAAATATTTGCCGCTAAATTCTTGTATCCATAAGCTTGATCCGCGGGCTAAGATCATTGCTATGCTTATTGTTTTGATCGCTATCTTCTTGCCGGCTGGTTGGCTGGGCTATGGCTTGATAGCTTTATGCGTCGTTAGCTTGATCTTTTTAGCTAAGCTTTCATTGAAATTTGTGCTTAAAGCCATGAAGCCAATGATGTTCATGATGGTTTTCTTGTTAGTTGTCAATATCTTTGTAATAAAGACCGGTTTTGTGATCATTAGCTTAGGCAGCTTTGCGATATATAGCGATGCTTTTATTCAAACCTTGTATATCGTCGTACGTTTGGTATTGATGATCATGATCACGACAGCATTAACGGCTACGACAAAACCATTAGACCTGACATTAGGCATTGAAGATCTATTAAAACCTTTTGCTAGATTTAAAGTTCCTTCGCATGAGATCGCCATGCTGATCAGCATTGCTTTGCGATTTATTCCTGATCTGATCGAGGAAACTCAAAGAATAATGAAGGCGCAGACCTCACGTGGTGTAGATCTAAAAGAAGGTAAGCTTAAAGAAAAGATCATGGCAATCTTATCTTTGATCGTTCCGCTATTTGTTTCGGCTTTCCAAAGAGCTGAAGATCTAGCTAATGCCATGGAGGCAAGAGGCTATGCACCAGGCGCTGCTAGGACCAGATATAAAGTGTTAAAGATGGAACGTAACGATTATATCTTATTAGCTGCAAGCGGTGTTTTGGTGGTTGCTTTGATCGTTTTGGCGATTCTATGATACGTTATAAATGTACACTGATGTATGATGGTACCAATTATAATGGTTTTCAAAGCCAGATAAATGGTACATCGATCCAGGATGAAGTCGAAAAGGTCTTAGCAAAGATCTGCGATCAACCGATCAAGATCGTTGCCTCGGGCAGGACCGATGCTAAGGTGCATGCATATGGTCATGTCTTTCATTTTGATACCGATAGACATATGAGCATCTATAAGTTTAAATATGCGATCAATGGTCTTTTGCCCAAAGATATCCAGATAACTGAAATGGAAGAAGTCGATGAATTGTTCCATGCCCGTTATTGTGTGGCAAGCAAACAATATGATTATCTTATCAAAACTGGAGATTACGATGTTTTTTGGCGTAATTATAGCTGTTATGAAAGATATCCGCTGGATATCGAATTAATGAGAAAAGCTAGTCGGCTTTTTATTGGGAAACATGATTTTACTAGTTTAAACGCTAGCCCATTAAGTGAATTTCCTGATCAAAGACGTTTTATCGAAAAGATCGATATTTATCAAGAGGATGATATCATCCGGATGAGCTTTATTGGTGAAGGATTTTTGCGTTATATGGTAAGGATGCTTAGTGCTTGTTTAATCGAAGTTGGTAAAAAACGTTTGACCATCGAAGAATTAAAAAAGATCATGGATAAAAAAGATAAGCAAGCCGCGCGCTTTAATGCACCAGCACAAGGCTTGTACTTGATGAAGGTCAATTATTTTAAGATGATCTATGATGGAGATAATTTTATCATTCGTGAACAGGTAGCAAAAGATCAACAAGAGCTATCAGGCAAATGGATCATTGCTTCTCGTCAGGATAATCGGGCAATTGGTTATCTTGACAAGACCGTTAATTGGCTTATAGATGATCCTATATGTAAGGATGAATGGCAGCAAAAAGCTAAGGAAAAAATTAATTTTGATAAATAGCGTTTAAGCCGATAAATATAGGCTAAAATGCTATTTTTTTGCTTGACGAAAATAAACAATTATGAGAGAATTGTAGACGGCAACTTATGCCAAGTGTAGCCCCGGAAACTACATTGGTTAAGGAGGAAAAATAAATGCGTCAGACAACGATGGCAAAACCAAGTGAAGTTGTTCGTCAATGGTATGTTGTTGATGGAACAGGATGTACATTAGGACGTCTAGCTAGTGAAGTAGCTGCAGTATTAAGAGGTAAACATAAACCAACTTATACCCCTAATGTTGATTGCGGTGATTATGTAATCATTATCAATGCTGATAAGATCCAGATCACAGGTGATCAAGTTAACAAAAAGAATTACTACAGTCACTCTATGTATCCAGGTGGATTACGCACAAGATCTACTGGTGTTATGAGAACTCAATACACGGTTGAATGGGTTGAAAAAGCTGTTCATGGTATGCTTCCTCATACACGTTTAGGTGATGTTATGCGTACTCATTTATTTGTTTATACTGGTAGTGAACATCCACATGCAGCTCAAAAACCAGTTGAGTTGAAGATCAAAGGTTAGAAAGGTAGAGCAATATGGCAGGTAAAAAGAAAACAAATGTAACTTACGTCGGAACAGGTCGTCGTAAATCTTCAGTTGCTCGTGTCTTTATGACTACAGGAACTGGTGTAATTACTGTAAATGGTAAGAGCTTAGAAGACTATCTTCCATTAGCAACTTTGCGTATGGAAGTTATGGCACCACTTGAATTAACTGAAACTGCAAGCCAATTTGATATCAAGATCAATGTTTGCGGTGGTGGTACAACTGGTCAAGCAGGTGCTATGAGACATGGTATTTCTCGTGCTTTGTTGGAAGCTAGTGCAGACTATCGTCCAGCTTTAAAAGCAGCAGGATTCTTAACAAGAGATTCTCGTGCTAAAGAACGTAAGAAATATGGTTTAAAAGGTGCAAGAAGAGCTCCACAATTCTCAAAACGTTAATCAATTTTATCGTCAAGAGACAATCAAAGAAGTATTTAGACTTTGTGAGAAGTTTGAATACTTCTTTTTTCTTTTAGAATGAAAAAAAGATATAAAACTTATTTAAGTCATATGATATATATAAGTTGCTATTGAACTTGTTTAAGTAATATGATATAAATAAGTTAGGTGATGTTATGGATTATGATTTTGCGGATGATTTAAAAGCAATAAGAGAAATATTAGGTTATACTCAATCTGAAATGGCTGAACAATTAGGAGTAGAGCAGGTAACTATTTCGAGAAATGAGCTTCATAAAACAAAGCCTTCGAATCAATTGCTAGAACGAGTATATAATTTTGCTTTTGATAAAAACATACAATTAAATCGATTAAAAGAAATGTTATGGATAGAAAAATTACCTTCTAATCATAAATTATTGTTTCATGGAGCTAAAGGGATTATAGAAAGACCATTAAGTGTACATGTAGGAAGAATAAACAATGATTTTGGACAAGGGTTTTATACTGGAGAAACATATGCTCAGGCGATATCATTCGTCTCTGGGTTTAAAGATTCATCAGTTTATTATTTAGATTTTGATAATCAAAATCTAAAAAGTAAAGAGTATTTTGTGGATCAAGAATGGATGATGACAATAGCATATTATCGAGGCGCTTTAGATGATTATAAGAATCATAAAATTGTTCAAAAAATAATAAAGGGCTCAAGGAATTGTGATTATATTATTGCACCAATAGCCGATAATCGTATGTTTAAAATTATTGATTCTTTTATCCAAGGAGAAATAACAGATGAACAATGTAAACATTGTCTAGCTGCTACGAATCTAGGAAAGCAGTATGTTTTTGTGAGTGATTTGGCTATTTCTCAATTAAAAATTGTAGAACATGTATATCTTTCTGATAATGAGAAAAACTATTATAAAAAGATTCGGAGCTCTGATTCTAAACTTGGAGATGATAAAGCAAAATTAGCAAGAAAAGAATATAGAGGAAAAGGTAAATATATTGATGAGATTTTATATTAAATGGATAAGGTGAAAATAATGCGAAAAATGGATAAAGATGGTTTGTTATTGTGTGATTTACAAGGAAATGCATTTGAGCTTTCTATTGAACTAACATCAACGAGTTCGGAAATCTTTATGCGAAGATTTATGAATAGTAAAGTGGCAAAAATGATAGATGATGAAAGCATTTTACAGATGAATTTACAACCAAAAGATATAATTAAACGAGTAGAAGAAGAATATAAAGAATCGAAATACGGGTCAGTAAAATATACAAAAAACGAAATGTATTGGATAGGATATTTGTATAGATATTTTTCATATACGTATGAATTATCATCAACTCGAATCTATAAAATTGTAAAGCCAAAGGAATTGCGAGAGTTATTTTTACCATATCATACACTTAGCCCTGAACAGGCTATAGAACGTATATTAGAGGCAAAAGGTATGATTTTAAACTTGGAAGATGAAATAAATAGACAGTTTGAAATCTATAAAAGAATAAGAGGGAATCGTTGACATTAAATCTTAATATAATTTAAATGAAATTGGCAATAAGTTGTTTTGGCAATGTAACACGTATGCAACAAAACCGCTCTAGAATCCTTATTTTATCGTACCTAGGAATTCTCAAAATGTTAATCGGTATATTGAGAAGATCAGAGAAGTATTTATACTTTGCAAGAAGTTTAAATACTTCTTTTTTTATAATTTCCCTCATTTTCTATCAATAAGGGATTTTTTTAATGCTAATAGTAGTGTATCTTATTTTTATAAAATATATGGAGGATTATCGATGAATCAGATAGTGATCGGTAAGTTTATCGCAGAACGGCGAAGGGAAAAAAATTATACGCAAGAACAGTTAGAGCAAATACTAGGAATTTCAAATAAAACCATTTCGAAGTGGGAAACAGGCAAATGTATGCCAGATTATGCGATCGTAAAAAATCTATGTGATGCATTAGAAATAACAATCGCAGAGCTTTTAGAAGGGAAAAAAGCAGATGAAGCTATGTCAATTTGCCATGAAGAGCAGATGTTAGATCTGATAAAAAGGATGCAAGAGCTCGAAAAACAAAAAGATATGCAATACGCTATTATGCTGATAATCATGGGGGTTGCTTTACAAGCATTATCTTATGCCTTTGAAGGATCGCCGCTAAAAGATTTTTTGTCGGGATTATTTTTAGGCTTATCAGTAGCGGAAATGTTGGTTGGTTTATATGCCATAGGCAAGATATCAAGAAGATGATAAAGGTATTTAAAAAGCCTGATCGATCAGGCTTTTTTTGTATTAGAAAACCACGTCATAGTGATGTGGTTCAATAAAGCTTTAGCGATGATTAAATCCTATTGTGCTAGACTATTTATGAGCCTGCCAGCTTATAAATAACTTACACAATAGGAGGACATTAAAATGAATAAT
>CASGCC010000005.1 GCA_949299585.1 uncultured Bacillota bacterium
GATTTTCATTACATCGCCGCAAATATGGAAGAAGGATTTCCAGGAGAGTTAGATGTGCATATGACATACACATTAACTGATAATAATGAATTCAGAATAGAATATAAGGCTACTACCGATAAAAAAACAATCGTAAATTTAACGAATCATGCCTTTTTCAGTTTATCAGGAATAGGAACCCCTACTCCAAGTGTCTGCAATAATATCTTGACTGTTAATGCAGACTTTTATCTACCCACAGATTCGGTTTCTATCCCAACAGGCGAAATCGTTAAAGTAGAAAATACTCCTATGGATTTCCGTACGCCACATACTGTAGGTGAACGCATTAATGAAAACTATCAGCAACTGATTTTCGGGCATGGATATGACCATTGTTATGTTTTAAACAAACAGGAGCCTGAAGAACTCAGCTTTGCAGCCAAATGCATTGAACCGGAAAGCGGAAGAACATTGGAAGTATATACAACAGAACCGGGTCTTCAAGTATATACAGCAAACTGGAATAACGGAATGAAGGGATCACATGGAACAACTTATCCGGATCGAAGCGCAATATGTTTCGAAGCACAGCATTTTCCAGACAGTCCCAACCGTGCATATTTTCCAAGTGCAGTATTAAAACCTGGTGAAGTATACAAACAGACAACTATATATAAGTTTGGAGTAGAAAAATAAAATTTTAACAGATATATTTTTTCAAAATCATAAAGCTACATGGATATAGAATATGTAAGAAGCCGATTCATCAAACATTTTGACGGCACAACTGGATCAATATACACTTCTCCAGGACGAATCAATCTTATCGGAGAACATACAGACTATAATGGTGGTTTCGTTTTTCCGGGAGCAATCAATAAAGGAATGATTGCCGAAATCAAACCAAATGGAACAGACAAAGTCAGAGCCTATTCTATCGATTTGAAAGATTACATTGAGTTTGGTTTAAATGAAGAGGATCAACCAAGAACCAGCTGGGCCAGATACATTTTCGGAGTATGTCGGGAAATGATAAAACTGGGCGTAAAAGTAAAAGGATTCAATACTGCTTTTGCTGGTGATGTACCATTGGGGGCCGGAATGTCATCATCTGCTGCTCTCGAGAGTACATATGCGTACGCTCTGAACGATCTCTTTGGCGAAAACAAAATAGACAAGTTTACTTTAGCAAAAGTCGGACAAGCTACAGAACATAATTATTGCGGAGTTAAATGTGGCATAATGGACCAATTTGCATCAGTCTTTGGAAAAAAGGATAGTCTGATCAGATTAGATTGCCGCAATATGGAATACCAATACTACCCCTTTAAGCCCATTGGCTATAAATTAGTGCTCATAGATTCTGTTGTCAAACACGAGCTTGCATCATCAGCATACAACAAACGACGTCAAAGCTGCGAAAACGTAGTTAACTTCATAAAAAAACAATATCCACATGTAGAATTCTTACGCGATATTTCCTTTGACATGCTGAACGAAGCTAAAGGAAATATAAGTCAGGAAGATTATATGCGTGCGCAATATATTATTGAAGAAATCCAAAGAGTACGTGACGTATGTAAAGCCTTGGACATAGAAGACTACGAAACTGTAGGTAAAAAAATGTACGAGACTCACTATGGAATGAGTAAACTATATGAAGTCAGCTGCGAAGAACTGGATTTCTTAAATGAATGCGCAATTCAACACGGCGTAACCGGCTCACGTATAATGGGAGGAGGATTCGGTGGATGTACAATCAATCTGGTAAAAGATGAATTATACGATACTTTCATACATGAGACTATAGATAGATATAAACATAAATTCAATTGCACTCCTAAAATATACGACGTGATAATCAGCGATGGTTCACGTAAATTAGTATAAGGAGAAACTATTGCAAAGCAATAATATCATATATGTAAAAATCTACCGGGAATTTATCTTGGTAGATTTTTCATCATATATAGGAAAGTAATAAAAGTTCTGTTTTTATAAGCTATATATGTAATTTGGCTTTTTATTATACAATTGAAGTGTAAGCTGTACACTTTCGTGCTAAATAACATATAAAGTTTTTTTCCATTGTGGCACATATATTATATTTTTGCACACACATACCACTAAAGATATTTGAACAATATTAATTATATCACTATGAAAAATATAAGCAAAATACTGTTAGGGGCAAGTACCTGTCTTGCCATTTTTGCTTGCAATTCAAAAACGCAAGAGAATGCATTGACTTTGTCTGGATTAAATCCAACCAATTTTGAGGCAGAAGTCAACGGTAAAACAACACAATTGTATACTCTAAAAAACAGTAATGGCATGGAAGTATGCATTACCAATTTTGGAGGTAGAATTGTTTCTGTAATGGTTCCTGATAAGAACGGAAATTTTCAGGATGTTGTGTTAGGTTTCGACAGCATTGCTGATTATATCAACATTCCAAGTGATTTTGGAGCATCTATCGGAAGATATGCAAACAGAATAAACCAAGGAAAGTTTGTACTTGACGGTGACACAATTCAATTGCCTCAAAACAATTTCGGCCACTGTCTGCATGGAGGACCAACTGGTTGGCAATATCAGGTATATGCAGGAGAACAATTGAATGATAGCACACTCTACCTTACCATGCAGTCAGCAGACGGAGATAACAATTTCCCTGGCAACGTAACTGCACATGTTACCTATACTCTTTTAAGCAACAACAGTATAGACATTAAATACGATGCCACTACCGATAAAAAAACGGTTATCAATATGACCAATCACTCATATTTTAATCTGTCAGGAAATCCTCAGAATACTATAACAGACAATATTCTCTATGTTAATGCAGACAGTATAACTCCTGTAGACAGCACTTTTATGACAATAGGAGAAATGCTGGCTCTAAATGAAAATTGCATGGATTTCAGAAATGCAAAACTTATTAACGAAGCCATTGATATGAATAATCAACAAATCAAATTCGGCAATGGCATCGACCATAATTACGTCCTTAATACAAAAGGAAACATTAACGAAGTTGCTGTAAAACTCACAAGTCCGACCAGTGGAATTACACTAAGTGTATATACTGATGAGCCGGGAATTCAAGTTTACACAGGTAATTTCCTTGATGGAACCGTTATCGGGAAAAAAGGTATTGTATACAATCAACGTACAGCAATATGCCTTGAGTCACAACATTATCCAGACAGTCCTAATAAGCCACAATGGCCTTCAGTCGTACTCGAACCGGGACAAACTTACCAAAGCCATTGTATCTTCCAGTTTGGCGTTGAAAAATAATCAAATTAAATTATTATAAAAACAACAATACATTATGAATTCATCAGGTTTTGAAACCATAGACTACGTAATCTTCGGAGGCTATATAGTTCTGTTGATATGTCTTGGTCTGTTCCTTTCTCGAAACAAGAAAGGAGAAGAAAAAAATGCCAATGATTATTTCTTGGCAGGAAATACATTAACATGGTGGGCTGTAGGAGCATCCCTAATTGCTGCGAATATTTCTGCAGAACAGTTCATCGGTATGAGTGGTTCCGGTTATAAAATCGGACTTTGTATTGCAGCATATGAGTTAGTCGCTGCTGCAGCATTGGTATTTATAGCCAAATACCTGCTACCTATTATGATTGAGCGTAGAATATTCACAATCCCTCAATTCCTACGTGAACGTTACAACAATGGAGTAGGTTTGGCATTCTCCATCTTATGGTTATTCCTTTATGTCTTTGTCAATCTTACATCAGTTGCATGGTTAGGTGCATTGGCTGTTGAACAGATTTTAGGAATCTCACCAGACTATCGAATGTATATTATCATTGCCTTATTTGTCATTGCAGGTATTTATTCTATTTACGGAGGTCTGTCAGCAGTTGCATGGACAGACGTAATGCAAGTTGTATTCCTTGTAGGTGGTGGATTAATCACTGCATACTTTGCACTTGAGGCAGTATCAGGTGAAGGAAAAGGAGCTTGGGAAGGATTTACAATTATCTATGATAAAATAAAGAGTCTGCCCAACGATACCCACTTTAATCTGATTGTAAACAGAGCATTATCACCTGATTCATTCAAAGACTTGTCAGGAATCGTTGTTATTGTCGGAGGATTATGGATTACCAACTTTGGTTATTGGGGCTTCAATCAATACATCATTCAAAAAGGATTGGCAGCAAAAAGCCTGGACGAAGCCAAAAAAGGTTTGATCTTTGCAGGATTCCTGAAGATACTTATCCCATTCATCGTTGTATTGCCAGGTATATGTGCATACGTTATGTTCCAATATCCAGAATCTATTCCGGGTATAACTGAAGGATACTTTAGCCCAAGCGGACAAATCGATATTCCAGACCAGGCTTATCCATGGTTGATACATAACTTCACTCCTGTAGGTATCAAGGGATTGTCATTTGCGGCTTTAGCTGCAGCCATCATTTCTTCATTGGCATCCATGTTCAATTCTACATCAACCATTTTCACAATGGACATCTACAAAGAATACATCAACAAAAATGCATCACAAAAGAAACTGGTCAGCATAGGCCGTATCACAGCACTTTTAGCATTGATCATTGCCGCTATTGCTGTTAAACCTTTACTTGGAGGATTAGATCAGGCATTCCAGTACATACAAGAATATTCAGGACTTATATATCCAGGTATCTGTATCGTGTTCGGTATGGGTCTGCTTTGGAAACGTGCTAGCGAAAAGGCTGCTGTATGGACCTCAATCCTTACTATTCCCGTTGGAGTCTTCTACAAATTATTATTCCCTGAAGTCGGTTTCCAACTCCGTATGGGATACGTATATATCACCCTGCTTATCATTTTTGTTCTCATCAGTTACTTCGACAAGAACAATGTTCCGGCAGATAAGCTATTGGAAGAAAGCCGCAGCAAGATGTTAAAATGGAGCAGAATCATCACATTCTTAGCATTCATTTGCTTTGCAGCAGCTGCAATCCAAAAGATTCTGTACATTAACGGACTTGGAGGAGATACCATTGTATACCTTGACAATATCGGATTTGAAGCATTCTTCTGTACAACTGGTTTGTTGGCAACAGTAGCTATCTTATTATATTCAAATGCCAAGGATAATGTACAAGATCCCAAAGCAGTTAAGATTGATTTAGCATTATTTAAAACCGACAGAGGATTTACCTGGGGAGCTATAGGAATATTTGCCATATTGACAGCTCTCTATGTAATATTCTGGTAAAAATACAAATTATGACCACCTATTACGACAAACATCCGAAATTTCACGTTGCAGTAGACTGCATTATATTTGGTTTCAATAAAGACGGACTCAGTCTGCTCTTATTAAAAAGAAACATGGAACCATTCATGGGAGAATGGTCTTTAATGGGTGGATTTGTACAAACCGGAGAAAGCGTGGATGACGCAGCCAAGCGAGTACTGAAAGAATATACAGGCTTAGATCAGGTATACATGAAACAAGTCGGTGCTTTTGGCGATGTAAATCGGGAACCCGATGAACGCGTTATCTCTGTTGCATATTACGCGCTTATCAATATCAATGACTATGATAAGCAGCTAGTAGAAGAACACAATGGTTATTGGGCAGGAATTAACGACCTGCCCCCTCTCCTTTTCGATCATCTTCAAATGGTAGAACAAGCCAGAGAACTTATGAAAAAGAAGGCTTCAAGAGAACCCATTGGCTTTAATCTTTTACCGGAACTATTCACTTTAACTCAGTTGCAGAATCTATACGAAGCTATTTACGGATGTACTATTGACAAGAGAAATTTCCGTAAAAAAGTAGCCGATATGGATTTTATAGAGCAGACTGAATTCATTGATAAAACAAGTTCACGTCGTGGTGCACGTTTGTATAAATTCAATGACAAGACTTATTCAAAGTCTCCAAAATTCAGACTATAAACTTTTAAACTAAAAAAGTTATGTTAGAAGCATTAAAAGAGAAAGTATTTCAAGCTAACCTTGATTTGGTAAAACACGGTCTGGTTATATTTACTTGGGGAAATGTATCAGCTATTGACCGTGAAAGCAATCTGGTTGTAATAAAGCCAAGCGGTGTAGGTTATGATATAATGAAAGCAAGTGACATGGTTGTTGTAGACCTTGAAGGGAATGTGATAGAAGGCAACCTGAATCCATCATCAGATACCCCTACCCATCTGGTCTTATATAAAGCCTTTCCTGAAATTGGCGGAGTAGTCCACACTCACTCTACCTATGCTACGGCATGGGCCCAGGCTGGTATAGATATCCCCAACATCGGTACAACACACGCCGACTATTTTTATAAAGCAATTCCATGTACTGATGACATGACCAAGGAGGAAGTGGAAGGAAACTACGAACTTGAAACAGGAAACGTTATAGTGAAACGATTTGAAGGAATGAATCCTGTACATACTCCAGGAGTTCTTGTTAAAAATCACGGTCCGTTTGCGTGGGGAAAAGATGCTCATGAAGCAGTACATAATGCTGTTGTCATGGAAGAGTGCGCAATGATGGGATGCATGAGTCAACTGTTAAATCCACAGCTTGATCAGATGCAGCAAACTTTGTTAAATAAACATTTTAAAAGAAAACATGGACCAGGAGCATATTATGGACAATAAAAGCAAGTATCAGCTAGGATTATATGAAAAAGCAATGCCTAAAAATTTAAGCTGGCATGAAAAATTACGCATAGCCAAAGAAGCAGGCTTTGATTATTTGGAAATGAGCATTGATGAAACTGATGAGAAATTAGAACGTTTAGAGTGGGATCAAACGCTACGTGCAGCATTAAAGCAAGCAATGCAAGATACGGGATTCATGATCAATTCTATTTGTTTAAGTGCTCATCGCAAGTATCCGTTAGGCTCACATGAAGAACAAATAAGACAACGCTCATTAGAAATCATGGAGAAGACAATCGATCTAGCATGTGATTTAGGAATCCGGTTGATTCAGCTAGCGGGTTATGATGTCTATTATGAAGATGGCGATGAACTAACCAAAAAATACTTTATAGAAAATTTATCAAAAGCTGTAATGATGGCAGCAAAAAAAGGTATCAATCTTGGCTTTGAAACCATGGAAACACCATTCATGGATACGGTAGAAAAAGCGATGCAATATGTAACCAAGATCGATAATGCTTATTTAGGAGTTTATCCGGATATCGGAAATTTAACAAATGCTAGCATCTTATATGGGCATGATGTAAATGAAGATCTTGCAAAAGGAAAAGGCTATTTATTTGCTGCCCATCTAAAAGAAACCATTCCGGGACGATATCGCGAAATTCCTTTTGGTAGCGGACATACGAAATATATAGCTAATATTGATAAATTAAAAGCATTAGGAGTAAGGATGTTTGTTGGGGAATTTTGGGATATAGGAAACGCAAGCTGGAAGCAAGATCTAAAAGATGCTAATGATTTTTTGCGAGCACGATTAGATCAGGTATTTGTAAAGGATGGTGATTAGATGAAAAATCAAAAATTAATATTACATGCTAAAAACATCCGAAAGAATGTCTTAAAGATGATCACAACGGCTAATAGCGGACATCCCGGAGGATCGCTAAGTGCTGCTGATATCTTATGCTATCTTTACTTTGAAGAAATGGATATAAGGCAAGATAACCTAAAGGGAATAGATCGTGATCGTTTTGTATTAAGCAAAGGCCATGCGGCTCCTGTGTTATATGCAACCTTGGCGGAAAAAAAATTACTAACGGAAGATTTATTGAGTTTTAGACAAATAAATAGCAAGCTTCAAGGTCATCCTAATATGAATTATGTTGATGGAGTAGATATGTCAACAGGATCGTTAGGTCAAGGAATTTCAGCAGCAGTGGGAATGGCTTTGGCTAACAAAATCGACGAAAATGATCATCGTATCTATGTGTTGCTTGGCGATGGTGAATGTGAGGAGGGTCAAGTTTGGGAAGCAGCGATGAGTGCAGCTCATTACGGCTTAAATAATCTGTGTGCTATTGTTGATCTAAATTATCTGCAAATTGATGGTAATATTCAAGATGTCATGAATCCAATGCCAATCGATGAAAAGTTTGCGGCTTTTGGTTGGAATGTAATTGTTGTGAATGGTCATGATTATGATCAATTGCGTTATGCATTTGATCTAGCTAGAAAGCAGCGGCGCAAACCAACGATGATTTTAGCTCACACCATAAAGGGTAAAGGCGTTAGTTTCATGGAAAATGATCCGCTTTGGCATGGTAGTGCACCTAATGCTGCGCAATATGAACTAGCAATCAGAGAATTGGATGGTGAATAAGATGGATGCAACAAGAAATGCCTATGGGAAAGCGTTGGCAGAACTAATAAAAAAGCGTGATGATGTGATTGTTTTAGATGCCGATCTTACTAAATCAACCAAGACGAGCGATGCTAAAAAATCAAATCATAATCAGCACTATAATTTTGGTATTGCAGAAAGCAATATGATGAGCGTTGCCGCAGGCTTAGCCGCAAGCAATAAGATTGTTTACGCTTCGAGCTTTGCTATCTTTGCAACCGGACGAGCATATGAACAAATCAGAAATAGCATTTGTTATCCTAATTTAAAAGTTAAGATATGCGCAACGCATGCAGGAATAACTGTTGGTGAAGATGGAGCAACGCATCAATCTATCGAAGACATAGCTTTAATGAGGGTAATTCCTAATATGAAGGTTTTTGTTCCTTGTGATGCTTGCCAAACGAAAGCTATAATAAATAAGATTGCTGATGTTGATGGGCCATGTTATGTTCGTTTAGGACGGGGCAATGTTGAAGATGTATATACAGATGAGCTTGCATCTTTTGATTTTGGCAAAGGTAATATATTAAAAAATGGAAATAAAGTTGCAATAATTGCTTGTGGTATGATGGTCCAGGAAGCAATCAAAGCTGCTAGCATGCTTGAAAAGATCGATATATTACCGACTATCGTAGATATGCCTTGCATCAAGCCACTTGATGAAGCTTTGCTTGATAGTGTTGCCCAAAAGCATGAACTTATCGTTACTTGCGAAGAACATAGTGTCATTGGAGGTCTTGGTGGAGCTGTGAGCGAATATATTTCGCAAAGATATCCAACTAGAATTATACGTATAGGAGTATTGGATAGTTTTGGTGAAAGTGGGAAACCTAAGGATCTAATGCAAAAATATGGGATAGATGCTAAAAAAATATATGAAACAATAAAAATAACTTTAGATTATAAGGATTATAAATAGAAAAAAAGGCTTCGATAAGCCTTTTTTTCTTATAATATAAGGGGATAGAATATATACTAATCATTGTTAAGGGGGACACAATAATTAGCGTTACAAGGATTTCGATTATTATTATTTCCTTGTGACTATATGATACAAAAAAAGTATATTTAAAATATGGTATCAATATGTAAAATTATGTGATAATTATTTTGTATAAAAGTTTATTTTTGATATACTTAGAGTAAGATTAGTTAGGAGGTTCATTATGACTAATTGGAATTTTCAATTTAACCATGATCCTAGGAACTTTAAAAGGAATACGGGTTATACACAAGCAAAACAAAAAAGCTTAGGTAAATTTATCATCTCTTTGATCATCTTTACCCTTATATTATTAATAGCGTGGTATTTTGTTCATCCAGTTATAAATTGGCATTCACCGCTTAATTTTCTTAATTTATTTGGATTAGGCATCTATTTGTTTATGATATTTAGTTCTGCAATGTATTATCGCTTGCTTACGATCGCAGCTTATCAAAAGTTCATTAGATATTTTGGGGCAGCTGTTGGTTTGATCGTGGTTCTTGTTATCGTTTTAGGTATCATAACCTCACCGATCTTCAATGCGAAAGAATATGCCAGCAGGGTGGCTATTGAGCAAACAGAATTTGACGTCATAAATGAAGTTGACTTTAATAAGACGCCGATCATCGATCGTGAATCAACGATAGCGTTAGGCGATAGGGTCATGGGGCAAATGCCAGAGCTAGTATCACAATTTGAAGTTAGCGATGATTATACGCAGATATCTTATAAAGATAGCGTTTATCGGGTTACGCCATTAGAGTACGCTGATACCATCAAATATTTTACCAATCGTCAAGAAGGGATCCCTGCCTATATCTTGGTTAATTCAACGACAGGTGAAGCCGAATTGGTTAAATTATCAGATTTAGGCTTGGATGGCATGCGTTATGTGCCTTCAGCAATGTTCAACGAAAATTTGATGCGTAAGCTGCAGTTAACTTATCCGACCGAGATATTTGGTGAACCTTCTTTTGAAATTGATGAAGAAGGCCATCCATGGTATATCTGTACGACATATACCTATAAAGGTATCGGTAATAAATTGCAGGTTGAAGGTGTAGTTTTGTTTGATCCGATAACCGGTGAATCGACAAATTACGAAGATGTGTTAGATGCGCCGACCTGGATCGATTGTATCTATCCTGAAAGCTTGATAACTGAGGAAATCAACAATTATGGCAGCTTGAAAGATGGTTTTATCAATTCGGTATTTGGTCAAAAAAATGTTTTTGCTACTTCGGAAGGTTATAACTATTTAGAAAAAGACGGCGATATCTGGATCTATTCGGGCATAACTTCTGTCAATAGCGATTCAGCAAATTTAGGCTTTGTTCTAGCAAATTTAAGAACCCATGAAACGATGAAGATCAATAGTGCCGGTGCTGATGAATTTTCGGCAATGAACTCAGCAGAAGGCGAGGTTAAGAACTATGGTTATTATTCAACATTCCCGCTATTGGTAAGCGTTCAGGGCAAGCCAGTATATTTGGTAGCATTAAAAGATAACGCCGGCTTGATCAAGATGTATGCTATGGTCGATGCAGTAGATTATCAAAAAGTTGTGACAGTAAACGCTGATGAAGGACTAGAGTCTTTAAGGAAAAAATTTATTACGGCTAGCGGCAATATGGTTAGTGCTTCTGATGAAACCAAGAGTGCAACCATCACGGTCCAAGAAATCCAATTTTATACGATCGATGATGAAACCAAGGCATATATCACAGATACTCAAAATCGTAAGTATAAGGCAGTATTGACCAATGATAATGAAAATGTCTTGGCTTTTGTGAAACCGCTAGATGTCATCACGATCACATATGTGCCAAAAGAAGATGTTTCTTTGATCGAAATGATTACGAAATAACAGAAAAAAAGACCTAATGGTCTTTTTTTCGTACAAACAATAATATTTAATTAAGGAAAGGATATGCAAGTCGCTTATCAACTTGCATATATATAGTAGCAATTATATATCGTGCAAATTTGTTATCTTTGTGTTAAATTATGTGAATTGTATTTTTGATGAATTGTGTTAAAATAAAAACGGTGATTTGATGAACGCGGATGTACGAAGCTAAAAAATAAATTATTTAAAAATTTATTTTTTATAATGCTTTAATGGAAAGGTACATCTAAAATGAAAAAGAATAATATCGTTGTTTTTTATGTCCTTGCTTTTTTGCAAGGACTAGTTTTTTATAGTTCCATTGCCACGGTTTATCGTTTAGAAAGAGGGATCGATCTTGCGCAAATGGGAATGATCGAAAGCTTGTTCGCGTTGTTTTTGATCTTTATGGAAATTCCTTGGGGACTATTATGTGATCGGATCGGCTATCGAAAAACGGTCATCATTGCTAATTTTTGCTATTTGCTTTCCAAGGTGATATTTTATCGTGCTAATGGATTCAATATGTTTTTAGCAGAGCGTTTTTTCTTGGCTTTAGCTATTTCAGGCTTATCAGGCGCTGATAGCAGCTTGCTATATCTTAGCGTTGATAAAAGCGATAATCAGCGAGTTTTGGGCAAATATTCCATGTTTGGGACCTTGGGCATGGTTGTTGCTTCTTTGGCTTATACGCTTTTTTTGACTGAAGATGCTTCAGCAACGGCGCTATGGACCGTATGGGCTTACTTATTAGCTTTTGGCGTATCATTTCTGTTGGTAGATGTTCATGATGCTAAAAATAAAGCAAAGCCCAATATTATGACCATCATCAAGCAGCAGCGCAATATCATCATTTTGTTATTAGCCGCGGTGCTGTTAACAGATTCTACGCATACAATTACGGTTTTTTATAACCAATTGCAATATGCAAGGGCAAATATCGATGCTCGATATTTTGGTATCTTATATATGCTGATGCAGCTATTGGCCTTAGGCTCAGGGTGCTTAGGCATCATCAGCCGTTATATTTCAATCGAAAAAATTGCCTCATTTATTTTCATAACTTGCTCAGGTATATGTTTTATGTTGGTGTTTACCACGCATGCGATCTTGAGCGTGGTTTTGCTGATGATCATGACATTGCAAGAAGCCTTGTTTTTCCCAATCTTAACGATCATAGAAAACCGCAGCGTTAACAAGGGACCAAGGGCGACGACCATATCTTGTTACTCGCTTTTGATGAATATTTTTAATATGTTTACAAGCCCGATCTTAGGTAAGGCTGCTGATATATCGTTAAATATGGCATATGTGGTTGCTGGAACATTTTGCTTCTTAGGTTTGCTTTTATATCTATTGTGGTATAATCAAACAAAAGGAGATCGCAAAGATGAAGGTAAGCTTAAAGAAATGGGAAGATAATGATTTTGCTAGTTTGGCAAAAATCTGTAATGATGTTGATAGGACATATTTGACAGGACGTTTACCTTATCCTTATACTGATGATGATGCAAGATGGTGGCTGGATATGATCAGCAAGCATGAAGGTAAAGATGGGATCTATCGTGCTATCTTGGTTGATGAAAAGATCGTTGGCAATATTTCCATCGAACAAAAACAGGATGTTTTTGTTAAAGATGCAGAATTAGGTTATATGTTAGATAAAAGCTATTGGGGAAAAGGGATCATGAGCATGGCGGTAAGCCAAATTTGTAAATTAGCTTTTGCTGAGCTAGATATCGTCAGGATCAGTGCGGAGCTATTTGTTGGCAATATTGCCTCTGCTAAGGTCTTGGTCAAAAATGGTTTTTGTTTGGAAGGCGTAAGAAAGTCAGCTATTTGGAAAAATGAGCAATTTTATGATCTGCAAATGTATGGGCTATTAAAAAAAGTAGTTGAATAGATTTGATCGTGATTATTTGACCATGAAAAATAGATTTATTAGCTGTTTATGATAAATTAAAAGCAGCTTGAGCAGGATCGTTATTTAATCATAATGCTTTAGCAAATATCGATAAAAAAACTATTACATGGATTAGCAAGGTGCAAAAGCATGGCAATCATGGATGATCAAGAAGAACTATTCGCTGCATTTAGTGCCATATGGATATTTCAAGAGAAATCATCAATGTAATAATGGATTATTTTGGATAAGATAGCGGATAAGCTAATATTATCTTTGCATGCTAGGTTCATATAAAATAATATTTTAGAGGTGATCAAAAAATGAAAAAAGTAAAGATTACGGTCATGAAGATGGTATGTCATCATGATCTGATAGAAAAATATGAGAATCCGCTTTTACATGCTTGTGATATGCAGCTAGGCCAGGTTTTTGTCGCTGATGGCTGGAATAAGCCTGATGGATTTTGTGAGAGCGCATGGCAGACGATATCACCATTTGTCATGACCTTGGCTTATGGTGGTCAGGATATATATGATGGCTGGATGAAGAACAAGCGTTCAGCGATGATTTCTTGCAACGATGGCTTTAGGCCGGTATCTTTTTTGTTGGAGGTAGTGGATGATGAGCAATGATAAGATCATGGTGATCGGCTGTCCGGGAGCTGGGAAAAGTTATTTTGCCAGACAACTGCATGAAATTACGGCGATACCGTTATATCATTTAGATATGATCTGGCATAGGGCTGATAAAACTAATATCAGCGAGCAGGAATTTGACCAAAAATTAACTAAGATCATCACCCAAAAACAATGGATAATCGATGGTAATTATCAAAGAACCTTAGAAAAAAGGCTAGTGGCTTGTGATACCGTATATTTTTTAGATTATCCTGTATCATTATGTTTGGAAAGTGCCTTATCGCGCATTGGCAAAAAAAGGGATGATATGCCTTGGATCGAGGAAGAAGCTGATGAGGAGTTTATCAGTTTTATCAAGAACTTTCCCGATGAGCAACTAGGATATATCTATCAATTGCTAAACCGTTATCCAAACAAAAATATCATCATCTTCAAAGATCGCGAACAATCGCAAACATACTTAGAGAACTTAAAAGAGCTTCAATGATTTTGAAGCTCTTTTAAGTTACAAGCCTAGCAATTCTTTGGTATTGCTTAGCCTTTGGCCATCTTTGATGATGATAAATTCAATTTTGTTATTTTTTGTTTGAGTGATGATCGTGTTCTGATCGATCTGCTCATCAAGCTCAACATCGATTTTTTCTAAACCAGAATATAGTGTTTGATAACCATTTCCGTGATCGATGACGATGCTATATGTCCCTTGGGCAATATTTTTATAAACCCCAGAAATAATGCCATTGGCGCTTGCTTTTACCATGGTGTCACTAAGATCGTTTATCGCATCTTGATCTTGGATAGCTATCTTTTGAAATCCGCTTTTTTCATTGAAATCAAGGATTACCTTACCATCATCAATTGGCGTGGTAAATTCTGGATCAGCATGAACGATAGCACAATTAGCACACAATAAACACTGAGAAATAAAAAATTATTATTTTTCGCATTGTCTAACCTCCTTGCTTCATGCGCCTTAAAAAAGAACAGCCATAATGCTGATAGCATTTGATACCAATATATTAACGTATGCTTATTGATTAAGCGATGGCGTTTTTGGTCATGAATTTTTTTATGCGATCATGGTAAAAAAAAGCCTATAAACTAGGCTTGTTCAATTAATTTGGTGGAGATGAGGAGAATCGAACTCCTGTCCAAGAATAGTCCCACATTCAAACATCTACAGTTTAGTTTGCTGTTGGATAAGACGAACACATGTCAGCAAACACACCGTGATCGAATTTGCCCATTATGATTTTCGTATCTTTTAGCTGAGCGATAAAAGATCTTATTCATTTAATATTACGCTGCATGATCATTAAATGACAACTGATATGCAGGGGCTGCAAGCCAGGTCTGTTAGGCTATATTAAGCAGCGAAAGATAATCTGTTATTTCCGTTTATTTTTGTTTAGTGATTTAGGTCCACAATACCACTGCCGCTTGAATCAAACATAAACCTGTCGAAACCAAGACATCCCCATGTTTGAATATCATGATTATAGCAAATAAATGTAATTCATGCAATTTTATTTATTTGCGTTATAATAGATATAAATGATTGAGGTATAAAAAATGAGCATACAAAAAAATACGGTTGATCTAAGCAAAGGAAATGTTACCAAATTATTGGTAAGCTTAGCTTTGCCAGCGATCATCGCGCAAGTAATAAATGTTTTATATAATATGGTTGATAGGATGTATATCGGACATATTGCAGGTATAGGTAAAGATGCCTTGACAGGTGTTGGGGTAACGATGCCAATAATCATGTGCGTTTCGGCTTTTGCGGCTTTGGTAAGCATGGGCGGAGCACCAAGAGCAAGTATTTATCTAGGAAGAAACGATAAGAACATGGCTGAGAAGATCCTAGGTAATTGTTTTACGATGCTGATCATCGTAGCAATTATCTTGACCTTATTTGTTTTTATTTATGCACCACAGCTGGTTATGTTTTTAGGTGCTAGCGATATCACAGCTCCATATGCGATTGATTATATCAGGATATATTCGCTGGGAACCTTTTTTGTTCAGTTGACGCTAGGATTGAATGCCTTTGTTACTTCGCAGGGGTTTGCTAAGACCAGCATGCTTACGGTAGCGATCGGAGCAGTACTAAATATATTTCTTGACCCGATCTTTATCTTTGTTTTTGGCTTAGATGTAAAAGGGGCAGCGTTGGCCACCATTATCTCACAGGCGGTGTCGATGATCTGGGTCTTAAAATTTTTAAGCAGCGAGCGCAGCTATCTGCAATTGAAGAAAAAGAATTTTATGCTTGATCCTAAAGTTAGTCTGCCTTGTATAGCCTTGGGATTGTCCCCGTTTATCATGCAGTTTAGCGAAAGCGTGATCATCGTATGTTTTAACACTAGTTTGGCACGATATGGGGGAGATATTGCGGTAGGAGCCATGACGATCCTTTCGAGCGTCATGCAGTTTTCCATGTTGCCGTTGCAAGGGTTGACCCAAGGTTCACAGCCTATCGTTAGCTTTAACTATGGAGCTAAGAATATGGAAAGGGTCAAAGCTTGCTTTAGATCGTTGCTAGTAATTAGCTTGACATATTCGACCTTATTATGGGCAATTGCGGTTTTTGTGCCAATGGTCTTTATTACGATCTTTACTAATGATCCTGCCCTTAGTGCTTTTAGTGCCAAGGCCATGAGGGTTTATATGGGCATGAGCTTGTTGTTTGGAGCGCAGATTGCTTGTCAGCAGACCTTTATTGCTTTGGGAAAGGCAAAACAATCGATTTTCTTAGCTTTGTGGCGTAAGGTTATCTTGTTGATACCTTTGATCTATCTGCTGCCTAATTTTATTCCTGATAAGACGATGGGGGTTTTTCTAGCTGAACCGATCGCGGATACCATTGCCGTATTGACGACCGTGCTGATGTTTGCTTATTATTTTAAAAAGATCATAAATACTAATTAAAGCGGGAGGTTTGGATTAATGGTTAATGAAAATGAAGCTAAAAGACTATTGATCGTTGATGATGACGAAATGAACCGTGAAATCTTAGCCAATATCTTTGAGGACGTATATGAAAGCGATTTTGCTGCTGATGGCGAAGAAGGCTTAAAGATGATCGTTGATAATCAGCAACGATATTGCGCGATTTTATTGGATGTCATGATGCCAAAGATGGATGGCCTTACGGTATTGGAAGAATTGAAAAAGGATGATATAGCCGCTGTTATTCCGGTATTTTTGATAACGGCAGAAAGAAGCAATAATGTCATGCGCAAAGGTTATGAGCTAGGGGTCATGGATATCATTGAAAAACCGGTAATTCCTTATGTCATTCGCCGAAGGATCATGTCGGTCGTGGAATTGTTCGAATCACGAAAACAATTGGCACGCCGAGTTGAATTTCAAAATTGGGAACTATTGGAAAAGGCCAAAGAAATTATTGCATTGAACGAAGGGCTGATCGAAGCTCTAGCGACTGCTATCGAATTTCGAGATGGTGAGAGCGGTCATCATGTTAAAAGGATCCATGACATTACTCATTGCCTGTTGAGCCAGACATCGTTGGGCAATGGGCTGACAGCTAAAGAAATTGATGATATTTCTTTAGCTTCGATCATGCATGATGTAGGTAAGATTGCCATTCCTGATGCAATTTTGTGTAAGCCGGGAAAATTAACCGCGGAAGAGTATGCGATCATGAAAGAGCATACGATCAAAGGAGCTGAGCTTTTGCAAAGCATCCCGGTGTTGAAAAATACCAAGGTGTATGAATATGCTTTCGATATTGCTCGGCATCATCATGAACGTTATGATGGCAAAGGTTATCCGGATGGTTTAAAGGGCAAGCAGATCAGTCTTTGGGCTCAGGTAGTTTCTTTAGCTGATGTTTATGATGCATTATGTAGCAAGCGGGTCTATAAACAAGCCTTTAGCTTTGATGATGCGGTCAAGATGATCGTAACTGGAGAATGTGGAACTTTTTCGCCAGATCTATTAGCTGCGTTTTTGCAGGTCGAACCCCAAATAAGAAAAATATATGATAAATACAAAGAGGTGTGATATGAGCTTAGAAAAATTAGCAAGCATAGGTGTCGATGTTGATGAAGCAATGGAACGTTTCATGAATAATGAGATGCTTTGTATTAAATTTTTTAAAAAACTTTTGAATGATGATAATTTTGCATTGTTGCAGGAAGCTTTTAAATCTAATGATCTTGATAATGCCATCGCTTATGCTCATACTTTGAAAGGGGTATGTGGTAATTTAGCGATCAAACCGCTATATCGTTTATTTGATGAAATGGTTAAAGCATTGCGTAATGATGAATGGGAACAAGCAAGAAAGCTTGATGAACAAGCGCTTGGCATATATGAACAATTGATGATGATAATAAAAACGATGGCTTGATGGCCATCATTTTTTAAATAATAGTTCTTTGGCTTCTAATTGAAATATTACTTCGATGAAATTGCTGGTTACCAGCTTGATTTCTTCATAGTCACCATAAAGATTTTTAAGTGCCTTGGTATATAATACGATGATGTTTTTGCAGCCTGCCTGGATCGCACATTCGATACCAGATAGCGAATCTTCAAATATCAAAGCTTTGCTGATATCGACGTTGATATTTTTAGCTGCATCGATAAACATTTGTTTTTTATCGCTATAGCTATGATCATCATAGATGATCAAGCTTGGATCAAGATAGTTATCCAAGGTAAATTTTTCTACAAAAAAATCGATGTTTTCTTTGATCGAGGCGCTAGCGATCGTAAAAGGTATGTCGTTAACTTTTAAATAAGAAAACAAGGCTTGAGCTCCTTCCCGAAGTTTAAGCTTTTCATTTAGCTTTAAACATTCTTCCCGGTACATTGCTTCTTTCTTATTAGATAATTCATTGATTTTTTCAGGTGACAAAGTTGTAGGTGATAATGAATTTAAGATCACTTCATTGGGTTTTCCTAAAAGCTGAGGAATGATCTTGTTCGTATCTTCGATATGCGGGAAGTATTCTTTGATCATTTTTTGCCATGCTTTGACATGTAATTTGGTATCATTGAATAAAGTTCCGTTAAAATCAAAGATAACGCCATGAATAAAAGATTTCATATTATTTCCTGCCTTCTTTTTGATTATACTATATTTTAGATAATTTGCTATAATTAATTAAAGAACAGGGTGATTAATGATGAAATATGCAGCAGTGATCGTGGCAGCTGGCAAAGGAAGCCGGATGAATTTAGGATATAACAAGGTTTATTATAAGTTGGATGATCGATGTATCCTAGAGCATACCATTGCGGTTTTTAAACAAGATAACGATTGTGAACAGATCATCGTCGTGTGTGATAATGCGGATTTTTGTCAGCATATAAAAGATGATGAAGTTATTTTAGTTGAAGGTGGGGCTACGCGCAGCGCTAGCGTTTATAATGGCTTGCAAGCTGTTAGCAAGCCGTATGTCATGATCCATGATGGGGCCAGACCTTTTGTGTCGTCAAAGATCTTGCAAGATGTCAAGGTTTGTCTTGATGAACATGATGCTTGTGTGGTCATGGTCAATTGCAAGGATACGATCAAAAGGGTCATTGATGGTAAGGTAGAATTGACCTATGATCGCTCAACCTTGATGCAGGCCCAAACCCCACAAGCCTTTAAGACCGCCAAGATCATAAGCTGCTATGAGCAAGCTTTGGCAGATAAGGCGATTACTAGCGATGATGCTAGCGTATATGAGCTATATGGCAAAGATGCGGTATACGTTGTTGAAGGAAGCTATGAAAATATCAAGATCACAACGATCGAGGATCTTAGATAGGAATATCGTTAAAACCTGCATAATTATCTTATGGAGGTTTTTTTATGCGGTGTCCTAGATGTTTAAATGAAGATCCTTCCTATTTTTATTTAGGATCAAAGGGTTGGATGTGTCGGCGTTGCGTTAGCTTTAAAAGGGTGTTGATCATGGAGGAACAAGAGCAGTTATCCCCAAGCGAGCTAAGCGTTGATTGCGCAGAGTATATGCTTGATTATCCGCTTACCCCTTTGCAAAAGATCGTTGCTGAGCGCTGCGCCAAGATGATCTTTGAACAAGATGTGCTTATCGAAGCCATCTGTGGCGCCAGGCAAGACCGAATTGGTGTTTGCAACGATTGCCAAGATGCTAAGTTTAAAAAAACGGGTTTGTTTTGCGATATCGCGGCGTCAGGTGGTGCTGGAATTGCAGCAGCGCTTAGCTAAGGCCTTTGCTAAAGCTAAGGTCGTCAAGGTTTGCCAAGGTTATACTGATGATCTTTTTGGAGATATCGTTGTTTGCACGACGCATCAATGCTATCGTTATCACCAGTATTTTGATTGTTTGATCCTGGATGAAAGCGATGCTTTTCCATATAAAGGCAATGTGGTTTTAGCGGGAATCGTTAGAACTAGCTGTAAAGGGCATATCGTTTATCTGACCGCTACCTTGGATGATTATCTTAAAAAACGTATTAAAGAAAAATCGATCGTTCATCTGCAGCTAAATGCTCGTCCTCATGGTCATGATCTGCCGGTTCCAAGAAAAAAAGTGGGTTTGCAGAGCGTTTTGATCTATCAATTATGGCGATGGATCGAAACGCATAGGTCAAAACCTTTGTTGATCTTTGTGCCAACGATCAAGATGAGCCGAAATTTATATTATTTACTGCGGTTATTTTATCATTGTGATCATGTAAATAGCAAAACGAAAGATCTAGATGCCAAGATTTCTGCGTTTAGGAACAAAGAAAATAATATATTGATCGCTACGACGATCTTAGAACGGGGCGTTACGATCGAAAATGTCAATGTTTGTATCTTTATGGCCAACCATCCGGTATTTGATGAAGCCAGCCTTATTCAAATGAGCGGACGAGTTGGTCGGACCTTTAAATATCCAGATGGAGATTGTTTATTCTTATGTTCTGCACAAAGCGAGGAAGTAGATGCTTGTATTCAAAAATGTCAAAAAGCCAATGCCCATAAGATGTTTGTGGTGTGATGGCATGATCGAAGATGGTCATGATCTATGGGATATCTTTGCCAGAAAATTATGGATATGTGGCAAATGTGAAGCTAAGCTAAAAGTTCAGCGTCGTCATTTTAAGATCGCTGGTGTTAAAGCAGAAAGCTTCTATCTTTATGATGATTTTTTTCGTAGCTTGCTGATACAGTACAAGGAGTGTTGTGATGAAGCGTTGTATCCGATCTTCTTGGCACGGTATCATCGCTATCTTCATCATCGTTATCATGGTTATGTCTTGGTGCCGATGCCATCGAGCATCAGCAAAAAGCAGGAGCGGGGCTTTGATCATTTGCAGCTGATGTTTGAAGCATGCGACTTGCCTTTTTGTGATTGTTTATATAAGCTAGAAGACATCCAGCAAAAAGGTTTATCAGCCAAACAAAGAAAACATCTTCAGCTAGGCTTGAAAGATATGAAGATACCGCGTAAATTATTGCTGGTAGATGATGTGTGTTCAACCAAGGCGACCTTAAAAGCGGCAGTTCAGCTTTTAGCAGATCAAGGTAGATGCTTAAGGATCGTCGTAGTTGCTTATAATCCATCAAAGCACAAAAAAAGCCTTTTTGATAAAGGCTTCAATTTGTAAATGGCTGGGGTATCTGGATTCGAACCAGAGAAATGGCAGATTCAGAGTCTGCTGCCTTACCGCTTGGCGATACCCCAATAAACGTTACTTAAATATAATAAGCTATTTTTGGTAAATTTGCAAGAATTCTTTTGCACATAGAAGATAGATTATGTATAATTAGATAGATTAGGATGGAGGTCTTTATGGCAAATTTTTTAGAAAAATTGTTTAATTCGGATCAAAGAAGATTAAGAGAGATTGAGAAAAAAGTTCAGCCTGTTGAGGCTTTAAAAGATACCTATCGCAATATGAGCGATGATGAATTGAAAGCTAAGACCCAAGAATTTAAAGATCGTTTAGCTAAAGGCGAAACATTAGATGATATCTTGGTAGAGGCTTTTGCAACGATTAGAGAAGCTGCATATCGAGTTATCGGTGAATTTCCATATTTTGTGCAATTAGTTGGTGCTTGTGCGATGCAGGGCGGTGACATTGCCGAGATGAAGACCGGTGAAGGTAAGACCTTGACCTCAGTCATGGCGGTTTATTTAAATGCCCTAGAAGGCAAAGGCGTACATGTTGTTACGGTCAATGAATATCTGGCTCAGCGTGACTCGGAATGGATGGGACAGATCCATCGTTTCTTAGGATTAACGGTGGGATTGAATCTGCGCCAGCTTACACCTGCGCAAAAAAAGCAGGCATATCAATGTGATATTACTTATACCACCAATTCAGAATTAGGTTTTGATTATCTGCGTGATAATATGGTTACCCGTAAGGAAGATAGGGTACTGCGCGGATTGAATTTTGCTTTGGTCGATGAAGTTGATAGCATCTTGATCGATGAATCAAGAACGCCTTTGATCATTTCCGGTGGTCGTAAGCAAACGGCCAATTTGTATATCCAAGCAGACCGCTTTGTTAAGAGCTTGGAAAAAGATGTTGATTATGAAGTAAATGTTAAGGATCGCATCGCTACGTTGACGGAAGCAGGTGTGGCAAAAGGTGAAAAGTACTTCAAGGTAAAGAATTTATTTGATATCAATAATACCCAGACCGTTCATCATATCAATCAAGCTTTAAAAGCTAATTATATCATGGGCAGGGATGTTGAATATGTTGTTGATACCGAGAATGATGAAATTTTGATCGTAGATCAAAATACCGGACGTTTGATGAAAGGACGTCAGTATTCTGATGGCTTGCATCAAGCTATCGAAGCCAAAGAAGGCATTACCATCAAGGATGAAACAACGACCTTGGCAACCATTACTTATCAGAATTTCTTTAGATTATACAATAAGCTAGCTGGTATGACCGGTACGGCGAAAACTGAAGAAGAAGAATTTTTAAGCATTTATAATATGCGGGTCATCGTTATTCCTACCAATCGTCCGATTGCTCGTATCGATTATCCAGATGCGATATACGGCACGAAAAAAGCTAAATATGAAGCTTTGGTCAATGAAGTTATCGAATTGCATGCCAAAGGTCAGCCAGTTTTGGTAGGTACGATCGCCGTTGAAACCAGCGAATTGATCAGTAAGATGCTGAAATCACGCAAGATCCCGCATGAAGTATTAAACGCCAAGAATCACCAACGCGAAGCAGAGATCATCAAAAATGCCGGACGCAAAGGTGCGGTTACCATTGCAACCAATATGGCTGGCCGTGGTACGGATATCAAATTGCAAGAAGGCGTCAAGGAATTAGGCGGTTTAGCGGTGTTAGGTAGCGAACGTCATGAATCACGCCGTATCGATAATCAGTTAAGAGGACGTAGCGGACGTCAGGGCGATCCAGGCTTCTCTCGTTTCTTTGTCAGCGTACAGGACGATCTAATGGTACGTTTTGGCTCTGAAAGGATGGAAGGTTTGTTTGCGCAATTGGGAGATACGCCGGTAGAATCAAAAACGGTCAGCAAATCGATCGAAAGCGCTCAAAAACGTGTGGAAGGTGTCAACTTTGATGCGCGTAAGACCTTGCTGCAATATGATGATGTCTTAAGACAACAACGCGAGATCATTTATGAACAGCGTAATTTTATCTTGGATCATGATGATGTACATCAGATCGTTAAAGATATGTTTGAAAGGGTCGTTGATAAGATCGTACACAATCATGTCGTATCAAACGGTAAAAATGAAGAGATCAATATTGAAAGCTTGCTAGAAGCTTTTGCTAATATGGGCTTTAAAGATAAGATCGATCCAGCTGAATTAAAACAAAGATCTGTAAGTGAGATCACGAAGATCATCTCGGAAAAGGCTTGGGAAGAATATGAAAATAAGATTGCTGAAGTCAAAGCACAGATCTTGCCAATCGAAAAGACGATGGTCTTGAAGATGATCGACCGCTCATGGGTCAATCATATCGATGCGATGAGCAAGCTGCGTGAAGGTATCCATTTGCGTAGCTATGCGCAGAATAATCCGCTGCAGGCATATGTTCAGGAAGGCTATGATATGTTTGAGAACATGATGCAGCAAATTTCGATCGATGTCGTTACATTCTGCATGAATGTAAGGATCGTCGTAGAGAGGAAACAAGCGTAATGGAATTATATGAAATTACCCAAAGCTTAAAAGCTAATGTTGCCAAGCTAGAACAGCTTGGCTCTTCTCTTTGACCTCGCTAAAAAGCAAGAACAGATAACAGCTAATGAAGAAAAGATGAGCTCAGAAGATTTCTGGAGCGATCCTAAGCAGGCTCAAAGGGTCATTCAGGAGACCAATAGCTTAAAAAACATCATTGCTACCTATGAACGGGTTGATAAGGCCTTTAAGATGATCCAAGAAAATCTTGATGAATTAAAGGATGCTTATGATGAAGAAATGCTGCAGCTGGTTGAAGAAGACTATCTAAACATTACCAAGACCTTTGAGCAGTTTGAAATTGAAGTGCTGCTTAGTCAGCCCTATGATCGAAGCAATGCGATCTTAGAACTGCATCCGGGAGCTGGTGGAACCGAATCACAAGATTGGTGTCAGATGTTGTATCGGATGTATTGTCGCTATGCCGAAAAAAAAGGTTATAAAGTTACGGTATTAGATTATCAAGATGGGGATGAAGCAGGCATCAAATCCTGCAGTATCTTGATCGAAGGTTATATGGCATATGGTTATCTAAAAGCTGAAAAAGGCGTGCATCGTTTGGTAAGGATATCACCTTTTGATGCTGGAGGCCGCCGTCATACCAGTTTTGCCTCGGTCGATGTCATGCCAGAATTTAATAATGAGATTGAAATTGAAATTTC